>JANYDR010000453.1 GCA_025363495.1 Cyclobacteriaceae bacterium
CTTATATTCTTCAGGAGGAAATTCTGTCGTTGTGACTACCGTCCAGATGATAGCAAGTATGAATACAATTGCTCCAACATAAAAAGATAACGTTACACTAAATGGGACAACACCTTCAATCGCTGATTTTTCAAAGCCAAAAAAGTCAGCAAATATAATCGGCAGCCACGATCCAAGGACAGCACCAAGTCCAATAAGACAGGTCTGGATAGAGAATCCCAATGTCCTTTGATCCGTTGGAAGTAAATCTGCAACCAGCGCACGAAAGGGTTCCATCGCAACATTAAAAGATGCATCCATCACCATGAGAATCCCTGCACCAACATATAAAGGTGGAAGAATGTAAGCGAGGACTGCAGCATTTGGCATAAAGATCAGTGCTCCTGAAGCGAGTATAGATCCCGCTAAAAAATATGGTCTTCTTCTCCCGAGGGCAGTCCATGTGCGATCACTAAAATATCCAATAATGGGTTGAACGATCATGCCGGTTAACGGCGCTGCAAGCCAGAACCAGGAGAGGTGTTCTACATCCGCTCCGAAGGTCGTAAGGATGCGTGACGCGTTACCATTTTGAAGAGCAAAGCCAAATTGAATTCCGAAGAACCCAAAGCTCATATTGAAGATTTGCCAGAGAGAAAGGTGCTTTTTCGCAGTAACTGTACTCATGTATTGTATTTAACGGGAAAGAAACCGGCTAAATCTTGTTACTATTTTGAACTTAACCAATTACTGATCCTCGTTTGCGAAGGTCAGCAATATCAAACAAATTGCAACACTGCTCACCGATTACTGATTACCGGTTTACTGATTACTTTCTGCCTCACCACCTAATTTCCATCCTCTCAGAAGTATAATTAAAAACAGCAGTCACCACCGCCTCTTCTCCCATGCTATCCGGGTCGTTGATAGGATCGTATTTTTCTAATGGAAGAAAAAATGAATGAATGACTTTTTCGCATTTCATTAGCTGACCAATTACATTGATTTGAAAAAGCTCATCAAAACCGTGCAAGACTAACTTCAGACTTTTTAGACTACTCTCAAAGTTGCCCTCCTGTTTATCCAGCGTAATTGTATTTCCAGAAGGAGAGAAGTGGATCATTCTTTTGGCGAAGGCGCCTGATTCATATTTGAAAGTCGATCCGTCATCTTCATAAAATTCAAAATGAGTTTCTGACGTTCCGTTGTACACATGAAGAATCAATTCGTCAACAGCTTCTTTTGTATTTTGTACGGGTCGTTGCATTGGAATAATGGCACCGCCTTTGATAAAAATAGGAAGTTTATGAATAGGACTTTCTAAAATCACTTCCTGATCTCCGGAATACTTTTTACCATCAAATAAATAATACCATTCACCTTTAGGGAAGAATACTTTTACAAACTCTTTCGAACTCTCAACGGGTGCCACCATTATAAATGGTCCGAATAAATATTGATGATGGAATTGGTGATCATATACTCGTGTATCAAATGAATAATCAAGAGATAGCGAACGCTGCACCGGCATTCCAGTTTGAGAAGCTTCAAAAAAAAGAGAGTATAGATAGGGGAGTATCTGATAGCGGAACCTTATATAGTTTCTAGATATACCCTCCACCTCTTCACCGTAGGCCCACGGTTCAGAATCCTTTGTGTTGATCATCGTATGTCCGCGAAAGAATGGCGAAAGTGCTCCGACCGAAATCCATCGCGCGAAAAGTTTGGTACTGGCTTCTCCCACAAATCCGCCAACATCATACCCCGTAAACGCTACTCCGGTCAGCCCCAGGCTGTTTACCAGGCGAATCCCCAGCATCATGTGTTCATCATATGAAACATTGTCTCCGGTCCATACGGCGGCATATCGTTGTACCCCTGAGAAGCCTGAACGAGTGAGATTGAATGGTCTCGTTCCATTGAGAAGTTTTTTTGTTGCCTCATAGGTACTCCGTGCCATCTGAAAGCCGTAAAGGTTCCTTGCTCTGCGGGTTGTAGCCTTTCTTCCATCAAAATCAAATTCAAGATTCTCTGGAAGCATGTGTCCCCATGTAGCAATTTCATTCATGTCATTCCAATACCCCTGAACACCCAGGTCAGAATAGCTTTTAAGTTTTTGCTTCCACCATTCACGTGTTTTAGGGTTAGTAAAATCGGGGAAATGACAC
>JANYDR010000513.1 GCA_025363495.1 Cyclobacteriaceae bacterium
GGACAAAAAGCAAGTGAAGGCCTGACAAAAGAATATGCTTTTGCCTATAAATATGGTGCAACAGAACCGATGACGCTCTTGATTCCTCAGATTTTTGGAGGAAGCGTGATGACAAATTTTATTAGTGACCAACAGAGTGCCACCTATAAAGCCCTCGTGAATTCCGGAGATAATGAAACGGCCAATCAGCTCGCGAGTTATGCGCGTGCGTATTGGGGTGCCGGTACGGGTGGACCTTATTATGGAGGTGTGATCATTGTCTTTCTCTTTGTGCTTGGAATTCTTTTTGCGGACCGGAAATATGTTTACTGGCTTGTGCCGTTGAGTGTGCTGAGTCTTATGTTAAGTGTAGGAGATTCATTTTCCACGTTTAATTATTTCATGTTCGATTATTTTCCAGGATATGATAAATTCAGATCGGTCAGCTTTTCGTTGATAATCATCCTTTTCTCGATGCCGCTTCTTGGAATGATCGGGTTGGAGAAATTCCTTTCAATGGAAATGGATAAGAAAGTAAAAACAAAACTTATTATTGCTTTCGCAGCAACGGGTGGTTTATGTTTGCTGATACTTCTTTTGGCAGGAACATTCGACGCGATGACCGGCGCAGAAACCAGGCTACCACCGTGGTTTCTTCACGCGCTTCAATCGGACAGGCAGAGTTTAATACGAAGCGACGCTTTCCGTTCCTTTGCTTTTATATTTTCGATTTTTATTCTGCTGTTTTTTAATCTGCCCAAAAAGATTTCAATAATATGGTTCTTTGCCTTCCTTGCTTTCATGTCCACGATAGATATTATAATCGTCGACAAGCGTTATTTCACAAAAGACAATTTTCAGCGTAAGAGGAGTGATGCAGGTTTCGAGTTATCAGCAGCGGATCAGGAGATATTAAAAGATAAAAGTTATTATAGGGTTTACAATTTGCAAGAGCCATTCAGCCAAGGTGCTGCTACTTCATATTACCATCATTCGTTAAATGGCTATCATGGTGCGAAGCTTAGACGTTATCAGGATCTTTATGATTCTTGTATCTCTCGTGAAACCCAGGAGTTCGTTGCCGATGCCCAGGCCAACAAGCTTGATTTTGAAAAGTATGGTGTGCTGAATATGCTCAACACAAAGTACATCACCTATGGTCCTGATCGGGACAATGTTATTCCAAATCCATCGGCTAACGGACCGGCATGGTTTGTAAAAGATGTAGCTGTTGTGAACTCTCCAAATGAAGAGATTACAACGTTGGAGAATATTGACACCAAATCTGTTGCGATCATCGACGGATCGAAGTTTAAAGTAAGTCAGCCCTCGGCAGATAGCGCAGCGTCAATTTCATTGGTTGATCAGAAACCGTATTGGTTAAAGTACGAGTCACAATCTGCCGGTAATGGTGTTGCTGTCTTCTCGGAAATTTATTATCCAAAGGGCTGGCATGCTATGATTGATGGAAAAGAAGTCCCTATACTCCGCGCGGATTACCTGTTACGGGCTTTGGAAGTTCCTGCAGGAAAACATGTAATTGAATTTAAGTTTGAACCCAAACCTTATTTGATTGGAAATAAAATTACAATTGCTTCGAGTTGGGTGTTGCTGATAGTGGTGCTGGGGAGTTTGGGGTGGAGTTTGAAGAAATCTTAATAAAAATAATAGTTGAATGCATTTCCCACAGACAAAAACGTCCGTAGATTTTCCCAGAACTCTAATTCCGCGTTAAAATCTGTGAGATCTGTGGGAAATGCATTCAACTTATACTTATCCTAAAAGTCTTAGATCCTTGGCTAAAATAAAATGAGCGCATCACTGTCATTCAAAATCGAAAAAGACTTCATAACCCGTTTTCAAAAAAAACCGTCGCTGTTCGTGGCTCCTGCCCGTATCAACCTCATCGGCGAGCACATCGATTACAATGAAGGATTTGTAATGCCCGCTGCGATCGACAGGCATTTTGTATTTGCTATCAACGCCAGTGGAAATGATAAATGCAATATCTATGCAGACGACTTTAAAGAAGGTGTTTCTTTTTCATTAAATGATCTTAATCCCGGAGAGGCCTGGATCAATTACCTGATGGGAATGCTGGACGCTTTTCAGCGCAAAGGAATATTAAAAGGCGGTGTTGATTGCGTGTTTGGCGGAAATATTCCTTCCGGAGCAGGGATGTCATCATCGGCAGCACTGTGTTGTGGATTTGGATTTGCATTAAATCAGCTATATGATCTTGGCCTCGACCGCCTTACCATTGCGCAGATGGCTCAATACTCTGAACATGAATTTGCAGGAGTGAACTGCGGTATCATGGACCAGTATGCGTGTATGTTTGGAGAAGAGCATTCCGCAATACTTCTTGACTGTCGCAAATTGACACATGAGGTATTGCCATTTAAACTTATTGATCATTCGCTTTTACTGATTGACACAAAAGTGAAGCATTCTCTCGGTACTTCAGCCTACAATAACAGGAGGGAAGCATGCGAGATAGGATTGGGTATTGTTAAAAAGAAGCATGTGGAAGTGATCTCCTTGCGGGATGTGACCCGTGTTATGTTATATGGACAGCAGGATAAAATGGGCGAGGAGATTTTTGTTAAGTGCCTGTTTGTGGTGGAGGAAATTGACCGCGCTCAAAAGGCCGGAGTGTTAGTGAAACAACAGGATTTTGCAGGTCTTGGTGAATTAATGTACCAGGCGCATTGGGGACTCAGCCAGGCGTATGACGTAAGTTGCGAAGAACTGGACTTTCTGGTGATGCTGGCAGAAGAGGATAAGAATGCAGTTATTGGCTCACGAATGATGGGCGGTGGATTTGGGGGATGTACTATCAATATTGTAAGCAAACAACAGGAAGAAGTCTTTAAAGAAAAGGTTAGGCAAAAATATTTTACTACTTTTAAAATTGAGCCTGAATTTTATTCAGTAAAACTTTCAAAAGGAGTCCACTCAGAACCCAGAACTTAGAAACCCAGAACCTAGAACCCAGAACTCATAGCCCTATGCAACAACTTCAATCCTTCGATTACATTGTCTTCCTAGTTTATTTCGTGATCGTCGCCAGTTATGGATACTGGATATACAACCGGAAAAAGAAAGCCCAACTTGATTCTAAAGATTTCTTCCTGGCAGAAGGTTCACTTACCTGGTGGGCCATCGGTGCGTCGTTAATTGCCTCCAATATTTCTGCAGAGCAGATGATTGGAATGTCGGGCTCGGGCTTTAAAATGGGACTCGCTATCTCAACCTATGAATGGATGGCTGCGGTTACGTTGATAATTGTAGCCGTCTTTTTTATTCCCGTATACCTGAAAAATAAAATTTATACAATGCCGCAGTTCCTGAACCAGCGGTATAACGGCACGGTGGCAATGATTATGGCCGTGTTCTGGTTGTTGCTGTATATCGTTGTGAATCTAATGTCTATTTTATATCTCGGTGCGCTTGCTATCAGCGGTATCACCGGGTTTGATATTTATTTATGCATTTTCCTGCTGGCAATTTTTTCTATTTTGATCACACTGGGCGGCATGAAAGTGATTGGATATACCGATGTGATCCAGGTTTTTTTCCTCGTTCTCGGAGGATTGGTTGCTACCTATATCGCGTTGAATCTTGTTTCAAAAGAAGCAGGTCAGGAAGGAATATTGAACGGATTCAGCATTCTTACTAAAGAAGCAAACGATCATTTTCACATGATCTTTAAGCGCAATGATCCAAATTATATGGACTTGCCGGGTCTCACGGTATTAATCGGTGGGATGTGGATTACGAACCTGAATTACTGGGGATGCAATCAATATATAACTCAACGGGCACTTGGGGCTGATTTACCTACTGCCAGAACCGGGCTTTTATTTGCTGCCGGATTAAAATTGCTGATGCCTGTCATCGTGGTGTTGCCTGGTATTGCTGCGTATGTTTTGCATTCCAAAGGTTATTTCGCAACAGAAATGCTGGACTCAAAAGGAATAATAGATGTTAATAAAGCTTATCCGTCTCTTTTGAATTTATTACCAAACGGAATGAAGGGACTTGCTTTTGCTGCATTGACAGCGGCGATTGTCGCTTCCCTGGCAGGTAAGGCCAACAGTATTGCGACAATTTTCACGTTAGACATTTATAAAAAAGCTATCAATCCAGGGGCATCGGAAAAGAAACTTGTCAACCTTGGACGAATCGCCGTGGTTGTATCTGTGTTTCTTGCTGTTATTCTTTCCTTATTAATCGGTGAAAAATTAATGGGTGAGGGAAAACAAGGCTTCCAATATATTCAGGAGTATACGGGTTTTGTATCACCCGGGATTTTTGCAATGTTCATTCTTGGATTTTTCTGGAAACGCACTACTTCTAATGCAGCTTTGTTTGCAACAATAGGAGGTTTTATATTTTCACTGGTTCTTAAGGTGCTTCCACAACTAATGGATCTGTCATTCCTTTCCGCTTTAGGATTTTCAAAAGCAAATGCAGAAGGTGTATATGAAATTCCATTCCTGGATCGCATGGGATTTGTATTTATTCTTTGTGTTGTCGGTATGAGTATAATCACTAACATTGAGCAGCGTAGAGGAGTTAAGTCGAATGGTCTTGAAATTGATTCAAGCATGTTTAAGCCATCCGCTGCGTTTACCGCGATATCACTGCTTATTATGGGAGTTATTGCTGCGCTTTATACAATATATTGGTAACGAAGCTAGAAGTTAGAAGCAGGAAGTTTACCGTAATCGATCTAACCTCCAACTTCTAACCTCCAGCTTCCATCATCCAAATTATGAACCGGATCGACCGTCTTACCGCCATTCTCATCCAGCTACAATCCAAAAAGATTGTGAAAGCGGAAGAGATTGCCAACCGGTTTGAGATAAGTCTGCGCACGGTCTATCGCGATGTAAAAGCTTTGATGGAGGCAGGGGTGCCTATCGGATCAGAAGCAGGAGTCGGATATTTTATAGTGGATGGATATCATCTTCCTCCGGTGATGTTCAATCAGGAAGAAGCAAGCGCTATGTTGCTTGCAGGAAAGCTGGTGGAGAAAATGTCTGACCAATCGGTCCGGAAAGCTTTTGAATCGGCGTTGTTGAAAATTAAATGTGTGTTGAACGATAAGGAGAAAGATCACCTGGAAATGCTTCAGTCTTCTGTTATGGTAGGAAGGATGCCTGAATCTGTTTCAGAAGAATTCCCCAATAACTTTCTTACCGACATTCAAAAAGCACTTGTTTATAAAGAGGTCCTTGAGATTGAGTATCACTCTAACCAGGAGGAGCTCACAAAACGAGAGATCGAACCCATCGGCATTCAATATTACAGTGCTCATTGGCACCTCATCGGTTGGTGCCGATTGCGAAGCGGATATCGCGACTTCAGAGCAGATAGAATCAAATCACTGACCAATAATCAGAAAAAATTTGACGGAAGAAGCCGAATAAGTCTTGAAGAGTATTTGCAGTCGCTCTTACAATCGTATCGTGAGCTTGATAAAGCAGTAGTAACATTTGATAAATCAACCAATCACTCCCGCAGCTATATGTTTGGCTGCGTTTCGGAGGAAGATCTTGGAAGTCGTGTGCGTATGACTTTTTTGATTGATAACTCTGGAATGCTGGCACGCTGGCTCCTTTCATTTGGCAGTTCGGTGGAGGTAGAGCAGCCTCAAAAATTAAAAGATATCATTGCAGATCTTGTAGAAGAATTGCATGAGCACTATGCAACTTCTTCTGTTGGGCAAACACTTTAAATATTATTAAAACGATAGCAACATGGACAAGCAAATGGCAGATCTTACCGGCGACAGCAAACGAAGAAAGTTCCTAAAGCAATTGCTATCCGGATCAATAGCAACTCTTGCCATGCCAGCCTTGGCAGCCGGGGCCTCATTGGAAGGCAAGGATAAGAATGCATTGCTTACCGCTCCTGCGGATGTTGCTGATGAGCGCTATTGGGAAATGGTGAAGAAACAATTCACCGTACCATCAAACCTGATTATGTTCAATGCTGCGAATCTTTGTCCAAGTCCATATTTCATTAATGACCTCGTTGAGTCAACAATGAAAGGCCTTGGAAAGGATGTATCATTTCAATACCGTAGCCAGTTCGCTGCAAAGCGTGCGAAGTCATTGGAGAAAACGGCTCAATTTATGGGCGTGACAAAAGAAGAGATCGGTATTGTTAGAAATGCTTCAGAAGGAAACTCGATTATGGTCCAGGGCTTTGATCTCAAACCAGGAGAGGAGATTATCCTTTGGGATCAGAATCATCCATCCAATAGCATTGCCTGGGAACAAAAAGCAAAGCGGTCTGGGTTCATCGTAAAGAAAATACCAATGCCTGCTTCTCCGAAATCTGCAGATGAACTGGTTGCTGCTTTCGCGAAAGCTATTACACCTAAAACAAGAATGATCTCGTTTTCACATATTTCCAATACCAGTGGAATGACACTTCCCGCCAAAGAGATTTGCAAACTTGCAAAATCGAAGAATATATTGACAATGGTAGATGGTGCTCAATCATTGGGTATGATGGATTTGAATCTCACTGACGTTGGATGTGATTTCTATACCGCCAGCACACACAAATGGCTCATGGGTCCATTGGAAAACGGAATACTCTATGTGAAGAAAGAACACCTTGAAAAACTTTGGCCGAACGTGATCAGCGCCGGTTGGAAGGAGATGGGTAGTACTGTTGACGAGAAGCTTTGTGTCCTCGGTCAGCGAAATGAAACATCCCCATTTGCCTTACCTGAGACGATTGATTTTCATCTTACGATGGGTAAGAAAAATATTGAGGATAGAGTAAGAAAACTAAATGCAAGACTTAAAGAACAAATTCAGGCCAAAATTCCACAAGCTGTTTTTGTTTCACCCTTGTCAAGTGAAATGACAGCGGGCATTACTATTATTAACCTTCCGGGAAAAACACCATTGGAGATCAACCAAAAATTATATGACACGTATGGAATTGCTTGCGCTCCTTCCGGTGGTGTACGCATGTCACCCCATATTTATAATACAATGGCTGATGTAGATAAAGTGGTGGAAGCATTAACAACATTGTCTGCCTGAATTCAAATTACTTCATTAAAATTTATTGACTATGAACAGAAATTATCTGAAGAGTTTTTCTTGTTCTGCTTTTATAGCTCTTGCCATCATGAGCTGTACGGGTGGAAAAGAAAGTCATGAAAATAAAGAGATGTCGATTCAACAAAGACGTCAATTTGAGAGAAGCGACAATCAGGTTATTGAAAAGAAGATTGATGAACTCCTCAGTCAGATGACTATTGAAGAAAAGATTGGTCAGATGATGCAAATAAATAGTTCAGCCATTGTAACAGAATCAAACTGGGGAGCTGGAAGCGATTTGAAGATTGTCCTTAATGTGGATACGGCTAAGCTTGATAATATTTTCAGGACCTACCATGTCGGTTCATTCCTTAACTGAATTGCAGTACCTGCTCAAACGTGGTATACATTTTATAAAGATATCCAGGAGCAAAACATGAAAGTTTCGCGGCTAAAGATACCCGTTATCTATGGTGTGGACCACATGCACGGAGCTAATTATCTTGAAGGTGGTACCATATTTCCTCACGCAATTAATACTGCTGCGACATACAACAACCAGTTTCCTGCTGATATGGCTCATGTTACAGCTATCGAAACAGCCGACATAGGACATCTCTGGTTATTCGCCCCTGTGCTTGATCTTGCTCGCACGCCGCTGTGGGGAAGGTTTTACGAAACGTTGGGTGAATCACCCTATGTATCAAAAACAATGGGAGGTATTTTCGTGAAGACAGTACAAAGCGATGCTGAAGCGGCACCTTATAAGATCGCCGCTTCGGCAAAACATTTTCTGGGATATTCCGATCCAAAATACGGATGGGACCGTGGTGCCACGGATTTCTCCGAACAAGCCATGTACGAATTTCATGTGCCATCTTTTAAAGCAGTGATTGATGCCGGAATAAAATCAGTGATGCTTAATAGTGGTGAAGTAAATGGTGAGCCTGTGCATTCTTCCGCCAGAATCGTTACCACTCTGTTACGGGATGAATTGAAATTCAAGGGAGTTGTAGTTACCGATTGGGAAGATATTATCAGGCTCTATCGCAATCACAAAACTGCAGTCGATGAAAAAGATGCCACATATCAGTCGATCATGGCAGGTGTTGATGTGGCAATGACGCCTTATACTACAGATTTTGGTGATCACATGAGAGCGTTGGTGAAAGAGGGAAAAATCAGTGAAGAGCGAATAGATCTCTCCGTTTCAAGGGTACTGAGAATGAAATTGGAAATAGGTCTTTTTGAAAATCCTTATCCACGCAACGACCGCTTCAGCAGAATCGGTAACACAGAAAATCGTGCTAAAGCTCTTGAAGCCGCACGTGAGTCTATTGTTTTGATGAAAAATGATCATCAGCGACTTCCATTGTGCTAAAGTGAAGAACCTTCTTGTCGTTGGGCCAACCGCGAATTTGAAAAGTGTTCTCGCAGGCGGATGGACACTTCGTTGGATGACAAGTGATGAAACGATTTTTCCGAAAGACATGCCGACACTTTATACTGCCTTGCAGAAAGAGTTTTCGAACGTCTCTCTGGCAAATTCATTGAATGAGCTAAAGACAAAAGCATCAAAAGCTGACGCGATTATAGTGGCTGCAGGAGAGCAGGCTTATGCGGAAGGCTTTGGTAGTATTCATGATCTCTCATTGCCCGAAGATCAAATTGAATTAATAAAAGCTGCGCAAGCATCTGGCAAGCCGGTTATATTGGTCATGATCGCCGGACGTCCAAGGGTCATCACAAAAATCTATAAAGATTGTGCAGCAGTTCTTTTCGCTGGACTCCCCGGATTTGAGGGCGGCCAGGCCATTGCTGAAATTATTAGTGGTAAGGTTAATCCAAGTGCAAAGATGAGTTTCAATTTTCCTTATGGTGTGAATCATCTTGTGCCACACAATCATAAGTCAGCTGAGTCAGTACTCGCTCATGAAATTGAAAACCCTATTGCCCTGGTACGCTTCGGAGAAGGAATGAGTTATTCGGCTTTTGAATACAGTAACCTTCAGTTAAGTGACTCTGTTTTGACATCAGCATCTGGAGAGATTAAGGCAACCGTCAATGTTAAAAACACAAGCAATAGAGAAGGAAAAGAAGCTGTTCTGTGGTTTTTATTTGATGAAGTAGCTAGTATCACACGGCCTGTACGGGATTTGAAGTATTATGATAAACTATCCATCAAAGCAGGAGAGTCGGCGAATTTCACCTTCACAATCCGTCCTGACGAAAGTCTGTGGTTCCCCAATAAAAAAGGCGAAAAAATTCTTGAGGATGGTTATTTCACACTTACCGTTGGTCCACTCAAAACCCGCTTTAAGTTGCAAAGAGCTGCTAAATAGATCATACCTATTCTACTTTGTTGAAACTTAATATTCATTTGCTCTAATGCTTTGTGCATCATGCGAATATGTGTTGCTGACATCTCTTCTATAAGATTTTTTCTGCGCCGCATGTAGGTTCTAAGCGTTCGTGTAAAGCTATCCGGCTGAAAACTGGTAGGAGTGATGAAATTGGTAGCATGACAAAGTAGGATTAAACCAACTGGTCAAATTCTATAAATAATTTACACTTTCGATCTTCAAGTTCTTGTCAAAAACATAATTTCTTGGAATGCCGGTAGGGATGTTTACCAATGCGATCGCCTCCTGATCAATAGCTTCCAGGTACATCATCAATGCTCTAAGGCTATTTCCATGAGCCACTATTAATATATTTTTTCCAGCTTTTAGCGCTGGTTCTATCTCAGATTTGTAATAAGGTATAGTTCGGTTGAAGGTATCCTCCAGGCTTTCGCCATCCGGTGGGCGTGTCGCATAACTCCTTCTCCACAAATCCACTTGAGCCTCACCATACTTAATGATAGTTTCTGCTTTATTCAGTCCCTGCAGACTTCCATACATACGTTCATCCAGTGCATGAGTTTTTATTACAGTTAAATCTGTTTTTCCAATTTCAAAAAGAATAATCCTTAATGTCTCCTGGGCTCGTTTCAGCATCGACGTATAGGCAGTTGAATAAGTAAAACCTTTCAATTTAATAGCTGCCAACCGGGCTTCTTCTTCTCCCAAGGGAGTGAGCTCGACATCAAGACTTCCTGTAAAGCGGTTTTCCAGGTTATATGTCGATTGTCCGTGACGGATTAACGTTAATAATGACATTTTTTTCGCTTAATAAGCGTTCCTCGACGGCTAAGGTATAATCTTTAAACTCAATCACTTGAGAAATCTTGCACAGTAATGCGGTAACGAAATCCGCGAATAATGTAAGTCTTTTTGAAAAAGGTGTAATCCGGATGGTCGATAGTAAGTTCACCTTTGTGCCTTTGCTACGAGTCGAAAGCGAATAGAAATGAAGACAAATGAAGCATTGCAACGAGACGTTCAGGATGCCATTAAATGGGAACCCTTACTGAATGCGGCTGAGATTGGTGTCACCGTTAAAGATGGTGTGGTCACGCTATCAGGAACTGTTGATAGCTACCCTAAGAAGATCGAAGCTGAAGCGGCAGCAGAAAGAGTCGCAGGAGTCAGGGCTGTCATTGAATGCATTAATGTTCAGGGGGGAACTCCTTCCAAAAAAGATGATGCTGAAATTACCAAACAACTACTGAAGGCCTTTAAATGGAATTGGAAGATTCCGGAAAACGATGTCAAGGTGCTCGTTGAAAATGGATGGGTCACTTTGCAAGGAGTTTTCAACTGGAACTATCAAAAGGACGCTGCAAAGTAATGTTACAATCCCCTACACTCTTGATCCAAAATTTATGTAGACCTGTTGAGTTACTGAGAATGAAGAAATCAAATAACACTTTATCAGGTAGTGAAGAGATTCGCCTGGATAAATTCGGTGGAACTGGGAAACAATCAAGAATAAGATTTGATACATTACTGGAAGGTATACAGATCATCGATTTTAATTGGTGCTACGTTTATGTGAATGATACGTTGGTCGGATATGAAAGAACATCAAAGGAAGAATTTCTAGGTCATTCACTTTTGGAAAGATATCCAGGTATAGAGCATACCCCGGTTTTTAGTTCACTTAAAAGTTGCATGATCCACCGATCGAAGGCTCAAACCAAAGTTGAGTTTGTCTATCCCGATCTTTCAAAAAAGTGGTTTCAATTAAGCATTGAACCTGTCGATACGGGTATTATGGTGCTGTCCCTGGACATTACCACGCGAAATGAAGCCGATGAAAAAATAAGCAGGGCCAATCACCTCTATTCTCATTCGAGGAGATAGGTCCACAGTCTCAAGTTATGCGATCCGGTAAGTATTACATCTGTAATGATATTGTAAACGATCTTCACTTGAGGGGATGGGGTTCCTACGCCGTGAAACAGGGTATTCATTCCTGTATGATATTACCGATTAGAAAAGAAGGTGAGGTCATCGGCACAATTAACTTGTATGCAACGGAACTTGACTTTTTAGGGGAGACGGAAATTGATTTACTGGTCGAATTGACCTCCGATATTTCGTTTGCACTTGATCTTTTTCAGAAAGCAGAGCATCATAAGGAAACAGAAGAGCTGGTTATAAAGAATGAAAAGCATTTTCGTTCGCTGATTAAAAAGAGTGCTGATATGATAACCCTCGTTACAGCACAGGGAAAATTGATCTACGCAAGTCCCGCCGTTACAAAAATACTGGGGTATACACTTGAAGAATTATTGGAAAAGCCTGACTACGAATTCATTCATCCGGATGACATCGAATTATTTAATAAACTCAGGGCGGAGTTATTGAAGAACCCGGGCGATTCGTTCAGTAACGAACAACGACTTCTTCATAAAGATGGAAGATATATCAAAATAACCGGGAAATCGGACCTGGATTATCTCAACCTGCAAATAGCGGACAATGGAATTGGAATAGCTTCGGTTTATCAGAATAAGATCTTTGAGATGTTCTTCCGTGTTTCCGGAGAGAGAGAAGGGTCGGGAATAGGTTTATACATTGTTAAAGAAACGATTACAAAGCTTGGGGGATCAATCATGGTTGAGTCTCATGAGCATGAAGGAACAATATTCATAATTTGCCTGAAGAACTTTTACACAGCGTCGCATAGTATGTATAGAGATGAACTTTTAATTAAATAATGTATATGAAAAAAATATTGATCGCATTGGCCTATAATCCGACAACACAAAAAGTGGCCGAAAAAGGATATGCGTTAGGGAAGGCCATAGGGGCGGAGGTGTATTTGTTGCATGTAGTAGCTGAGCCGCTATACTATAGCTCAACCGCCTATTCTCCTATCATGGGATTTAATGGGTTTGCGGGCCTTGACCTTTCGGGAATTGATGTTTTAGAATCTTTAAAACAAACCTCACAAGAATTTCTTAATCAATCAAAAAACCACTTATATGATAAATCTATTCATACCCTCATTAAAGGAGGCGACGCGGCTGAATCTATTCTGACAACCGCAAAGGAGTTGTCAGCAGATGTTATTGTTATTGGCACTCATAGCCGGAGATGGCTCGAGAAGATAGTGATGGGTAGCATAACTGAAAAGGTTTTAAACCATTCCACCGTACCACTCTTTGTTGTTCCAACAAAAAAGGAATAGTAATGACGCAGTTCTGAATAATGGAAACCATTTAAATCAAAGAAATGAAAAGGATAATAATTCTATTTGCCGTGGCTTTCCTAGTGGTGATAACGCTGATGACTGGTTTTGCACAGGAAAACAAGAAGGCTGCAGCGGCGAGAAGGGAGATTAAAAAAGGGAAGGAAGATCTGGAGAAAGCTAAAATTGATTCAGTTGCTGATTATGAAAGTTTTAAAAAAGAATCCGAATTGAAAATCGCCGGCAATAAAAGGAAAATAGAAGTATTAAAAACAAAGGAAATCAAGGACTGTGAGCAAGTGAAGGCGAAATATGAATCGGAGGTATTAGCGCTCGAACGGAGAAATAATGTTTTGGATGCAAAGATAAAGAGTGCCGATGTTGAAAAAATTAATCTCTGGTCTGCTTTCAAGCGGGATGTTAATCGCGAGTTGATCGCATTGGGAAAAGCAATTAGAAAAATGGGTGTGATGAAAGTGAAATAGTAATGTGACTCTTTGAGTAATTACTATCCAATGTCTTTTAGTAAGCGACTTTTTTGCTTTTGCATCGGAGGTTTCACGCAAAGACCGCTAAGGAAACTCGCAGAGTGCGCCAAGACCAAGGAAAGAAATCGCTTTGCGATTCTTCGTGAGTTAGCTTTGCGAAATCTTTGCGTGAAACTGCCGAGAAAAGTGCAATTGACTAAGCGAAATTTGAATTACCATCACACATTTTCCAGATTATACTGTCTTTTTTGGTTGGACTGTTTAAAAAAGGAAGGAGAGAGTCCTGTAATTTTTTTGAACTGATTGGATAAATGGGCAACGCTGCTGTAATGAAGCTTGTGAGATATTTGTGTCAGGTTGAGCTCGTTGTACACAAATAGTTCTTTTACTTTTTCAATTTTGTGAAGGATAATATACTGTTGGAGTGTAATGCCTTTTACTTCAGAAAAAATATTGGAAAGATAGGTGTAGTCGTATTTTAATTTTTCGCTGATGTAGTCGGAGTAATTCATTTTTGGCAAGTTCTCTGAATAGTGGATCATTTCTATTACAACGAGGCTGTAAAATAAACTGTGTCAAAGCAGGAAAACCACCAACTTTGACACAATATGAAACAAGAAGAACAATTCAATTTAGAAGAGATCAAGAAAAAGGCCTTG
>JANYDR010000530.1 GCA_025363495.1 Cyclobacteriaceae bacterium
AAGAACTCCGGACTTTTCCTTGCGCCAAGGCACTCCATAGCTACCTGGTCTTTGTCAGCTAAATAAGGAACCGGTAGTGTCCATCCATCGTAAACGGATTTCATTTTATCGGCTGACTCTTCCGATTCCTGATAGGAGTTGATTAGCAGAAATTGAATTTTTCCCTGGTAAGTAGTAACGAGATGTTTAATTCTTGCCGTGTAGTAACCGTCATAGGGACAAACATTGCTTGTGAAAATGATGACCATGCCTACACAGGCCTGATAACTTTCCATCGAAATAGATGAACCATCTACCACATTAATCAGTGTAAAATTTTGAATTGGTGTTTGAGCACTAAGAGTAAGACTCCCTACAACTAAAAAGAATATCAGAAATTTTTGCATAATCAGGCTACACGCGGGTTCGTGTAAACAACAACGAAGTCCTTCATCACAAGGTACTGCAAAGGCACAATAATTTCATTTTCCGGTAATTGAATTTTACCTGTAAGGCTTCCGAAGTGTGAGAGGCTAAAGGGCTCCACCAGGAGATGTTCGGTAAAGAGAAGATTTCTTTTGCCATAAATTTTATAAAGAGATTCCTTCGCGCACCAGTAAATACAGAGCTTAACAATATTATCACCGGCATCGAATACTTCGTTCTTACTAAATACCCGGGTGGCTATTTTTTTTAATTTTTCTTTCGGTTGTTCAAGATCAATGCCTATAGGATTTATGCGATCGATTTGGGCGGCTACATAGGGATACGAGTGAGAAAGTGAAATCTGATGAGGAAGCAAGTGAAGGAATGGTTTTCCGTATTCATCTTTACGAATGCCGTGATATTGCAAGCCGAGATTTTCCAAAAGGGACTTGATTGATAAACGGCCAGTTAACCACTCGAGTCGCTTATAGCCGTTTACTATTTCTGACGGACAAATCTCCCCGGCCAAAGCAGAAAGTTCCTCTTCGGTTTCGCGGATGTGCCACAAGGCCCAGGCCTGATTTTCCCCTAATGAGTGTATTTCAAGAAGCGGCATTAGGTTAATCTGTTATTGGGAGTCAATTTTGTTAAACAGTGCAAAGATAATACGGAGTTGCCTGTTGAAACGTTGAAAGAGTTCAAAACGTATAGAGTTAATAATGGCTGGCATTCAAGTTAAAAAACTTCATACACTTACCGGTCATCGTGACTGCGTTTATACACTGGAGCCTTCCGCCGACTCTTCCGTTTTTTTTTCGGGAGCTGGCGATGGCATGGTCGTAAAATGGGATATGAATAGTCCGGAGGAAGGAGAGCAAATCGCCCAGCTGCCGAATTCTATTTATGCATTGCATCATGTTTTAGCAAAAGATATTCTCATCGTTGGTCACAATTATGAGGGCATACACTTAATTGATTGGAGAAATAAGAAGGAGAAGGTGTCCCTTAAGTTAAACGCGTCGGCAATTTTTGATATTCAATCGCACGATAATAACTGTTTCATTGCATCGGGTGATGGTTCAGTGATGATAATCGACCTTGAGCTCCTAACAGTCCGAAAGCAATTGCCTTATTCTGAAAAAAGCGCCAGAACAATTGCTATCAATTCTGTTCATGGTGAGATGGCAGTAGGGTATAGTGACAATTTTATTCGGGTCTTTCGCCTGGAAGATTTCACTCTCAAATATGAATGGCAAGGTCATACAAACACGGTTTTTACTCTTTCTTACAGCCCCGATTTTAAGTTTTTACTTAGTGGTTCACGGGATGCTCGTCTTAAATCATGGAGTGTGGAGGAAAGCTACGGTCTTACCAAGGAGGTAGTGGCACATCTCTATGCCATCAATCACGTCATTTTTAGTCCGGATGGCAAACATTTTGTAACTTGCAGTCTGGATAAATCGATCAAGGTCTGGCAGGCGGCCGACTTGACACTTCTGAAAGTAATCGACAAAGCCCGGCATGCTGGTCACGGAACATCCGTTAACAAGTTGCTTTGGTCGTCGTTCAACAATCAGCTAGTCAGTGCCAGCGATGATCGAACAATATCCATTTGGGACGTAATTTTTTAAACTATAAACATTAACCCACTACGTCATGAAAGTCACACCGTTAGAAATCCGTCAAAAAACGTTTGAACGTACCCTCCGGGGTTATGACAAAGATGAAGTAAATGCTTTCCTGCTTTCCCTTTCTCAGGAATGGGAACGTATGAATGATGAATCGAAAGAGCTTAAAATGAAGCTCGATGCCTGTGAGCGCGAGGTATCTAAGCTCAGGGAAGTAGAAACGTCCCTTTTCAAAACATTGAAGACTGCTGAAGATACAGGTGCCAATGTAGTTGACCAGGCAAAAAAATCGGCGGAGCTTTACGTACGGGAAGCGCAAATCAGTGCCGATGCTCTTCTTAATGAGGCGAAGGATAAAGCAAAAAATACAATTGAAGAAGCGGATGTTATGTCCAAACAGTTGCTTGGTGAGATGGAGGACAACCTTCGCGAACTTGTTCAGCAATATAAAGTGATGGAATCTCAGCGGAATAATCTGGTAGACGATCTCACGCGTATGGCAAATGAGGCTCTTGATCGCGCTGAGCGCATACGTCAGACTGCGAAGAATTTTAATGCTGAAGATCATTTAGTCCTTGCCAGGCGTGAGGTGAGGAAAACAATGTACCCGAATGAAATTGGGAACAAACGACTTCACACACAACCGCAATCTGAAACGCCAAAGTCCGTTATTGCTGCACCAGAACCAATGCGATCTTTCTTTGACGAAGTTGCATGAAAGGAAAAGTTATCCTGGAAGGACTTGAATTTCACGCTTATCATGGCGTGTACCCTCATGAACGTTCTTCGGGTAACAAATTTGAGTTGGATGTGATCATTGAGACGGAGTTTAGTAATGCTGCCTTTCTGGATGATCTGTCAGGAACAATCAATTACGAAGATGTTTATGCAGTCGTGAAGGCTGAAATGGAAAAACCATCTAAGCTTTTAGAGCGGGTTGGTCATTCCATTGCGGAGAAAATCCTTAGCTCGTTTCTGGATGCTATTTCTGTTCAGATCAGTATTTCCAAATTCAATCCACCTATTGGGGGCGTTTGCAAAAAAGCCTCTGTAACGATTGCGAAGAACCGAAATGAAGTAGACTCTCCAAGCCCAAAATAAGCCGGTTACCTAACTGCCCAGAAACAGTCTAATCTTTGTAATATTGCAGATTAAAGTCGATCAGAATTCAAATGAATAAGCTCTCCAAAGGCCTCTCAAGGGCATATACTCTTCTTTTATTTTTCTTTTTCCTGGAAATAGGTGTTGGATTTGCACAAACCGTAACGGTTTCAGCTGTGGCCGGCTCACCTTTTTGCGCTGGAGCGACCTTTAATCTGAATTATACGAAGACAGGAGTTTATACAGGGGGTAATGTTTTTACGGCGGAATTGTCAACGAGTACTGGGACCTTTCCCGGAACTGCCGTTGGAAACGTGACTTCTACGGCCAATGGTTCAATTTTGGTTACCATACCTACCGCTACTATTGCATCAGCATTGTATCAGATTCGTATTACAAGTTCAACGCCCGTAACAACAAGTACAAATAGTCCGACTATTACAATTAATTCCCCGCCAACAATTACAGCACCAACATTTGCTCCAACTGTTTTTTGCCAGGGAGATGCTTTTGTCATAACCTATACGGTGACATGTACTTACAATACTTTGCCGTCTACCAATGTGTTTACTGCCGAGCTCTCTGATCCAACAGGAAGTTTTGCAAGTGTTACTTCTCTTGGAACAGCGACCGCTACGGGTGGAGGTACGATTAACGCGACCATTCCACCGGGTACGGCGTCGGGTACGGCTTATCGTATAAGAGTTACAAGTTCCAATCCTTCTGGAATAGCTAGTCCAAATAATGGTACAGACCTCACGATCAATGCGGCGAATGGTACGGCCGGTACTGCAGGCAATGGATTTTGGTACGTCTCCTGTTACAACGGAAACAATTTCACAACGTACTATGGCTTTTATACAGAGACAGTGCAAAGTTTTAATACACAGACTCGATGGAGCAATGTATCAAGTCCATCGAGTGCAAATAGTTCCACGGGGTTGGCATATTCAGGATGTCCTATCCCTCAGACTAACCATTCCTATTCTTACAAGCGGACAAATTTTGCCTGCGGATATTACCAGATTGATATTCCCAGTCATGATGATGATGTATATCTGTTAATAAATGGAGTTCAGCAATTTGTTCATAATGGTTGTTGCGATTCGCACACCAATGTTTGGACGGGGTTCCTAGGAGCAACTTCTACAGTTGAATTTAGAGAGCGTCAAGGCGGTGGTCAGTCATATTTATCTGTTAACATTGCTGCATCTCCAACTAATCCACTAATCACATCAACTCCCCCGACGGTCTGTTCCGGGACGTCTACTATTTTAACCGTCTCCTCCGCGTTGACACTTAACTATACCTGGGCACTGGTTTCCGGACCTGGTACTGCTCCATCGCCCGCATCGGGAGCTTCTACAACAGTTAGCGCGACCGGAAATGCGGTGTATAGCGTAACAGGGACTGACGCGGCAACAACATGTACCATTTTCAAGAATATCCCGGTCACAGTGGGTACCGTTCCAACTACCACTATTAATCCAGCCTCTGCCACTATTTGTCCCGCAACCCCCTCTGTGACTCTTACGGCAAGCGGTGCCAATACATACACTTGGTCTCCAGCAGCAGGGCTAAATACAACATCGGGTTCTGTTGTAATTGCAAATCCAGCTGTAACCACTACTTACACAGTAGTGGGAAATATCGGAGGATGTTCGGGAACCGTTCCAGCCTCCGTGACAGTTAATGTGCCTACTATTCCAGCTTCTACTACTTTTCCAAGTGGATCATGGAATGCTTATGTTTTTAGTAGTACTAACTTTACTAACCTCACTGGATACTACACTGAGAATATTCCCGGTACATTAAGTTTTAACACAACCACCCGATGGGCCGCAGCGAGCGGACCTTCCACAGCAAATGCTACTAACGGCGCTGCCTATCAGGGTTGCGCAGTTGGCACCAGCGGCTATTCAGTGAGTTTTAAGCGTACCGGCTTTACCTGCGGAGCGGCAAACGCGAATTATTTTCAAATAGATATTCCTTCTCATGATGATGATATTACACTATTCATCAATGGTGTTCAGGCTTATCAATTCATTGGTGCAGGTGGAGGTCATACGAATGTGTGGACAGGATTTTTAGGCGCGGCTTCTACTGTCGAGTTTAGGCTGGCCAATACAGTTGGGGCCACATCAAATTTACAGGTGACAATTGCACCAAGTGCTACCGGAGCTGTTACCGCTAACACACCTATTATAGTTTGCAGCGGTACATTAGCTCATCTTCAGGCAAACTCTTCCGTTGCTGGTGCCACGTATGCATGGACCCCAACGACCAATCTTTCTGCGCCCAATAGCAATGTTACAAATGCAGGTCCCATGACCGTAAACCAAACTTATGTGGTCACACTTACGGACGCAGCGAATACAAATTGCACAGCATCTGCATCTGTACCGATAACAGTGGGCGCGACCAATACCACCATTACGCCGGGCCCCACAGTAACGATGACCTGTCCAACACAAGGGGTAACTTTGTCGGCAAGTGGAGCCAATAACTATAAT
>JANYDR010000567.1 GCA_025363495.1 Cyclobacteriaceae bacterium
TAAAGTTTTAAGCAGCATGCGTATTCTACTTATCGGCTATGGCAAGATGGGTAAAACCATTGAGGCCGCAGCACTTGGAAGAAATCATACCATCGCGGGAAAAATTGATCCCGGAACTGGATTGACATTTGACTTCGCTAATAAAGCCGATGTTGCTATTGAGTTCACCATGCCCGAATCGGCTGTAGCAAATATTAAACTGTGTCTTGATCATAATATTCCGGTTTTATCTGGAACTACTGGTTGGCTAAACCACAAAAAAGAAGTTGATGACTACTGCCTGTCAAAGCAGGGTACTTTTTTCTATTCATCAAACTACAGCATGGGTGTGAATATCTTTTTTAAGATTAATGAGCAACTGGCACGCATGATGAATTCCCAGGGACAATATGATGTAAGTATTGACGAAACGCATCACACGCAAAAGAAAGATGCACCAAGCGGTACAGGAATTACGCTGGCAGAAGGTGTGATTAAAAATCTGGACAGGAAAAAGTATTGGGTAAAGACTGAAACTCATAACCCTGATGATCTCATGATTCATTCGTTTCGGGAAGATCCTGCCCCCGGAACCCACGTTGTAAAATATAAATCCTCCATCGATGACATCGAGATCAGGCACACCGCACACTCACGTGAGGGCTTTGCAAACGGAGCCGTTTTGGTTGCTGAGTGGCTGCCAAAGCAGAAAGGCGTACTGGGCATGGATGACTTTCTGAAATTCTGAGGATAATTTTTCCTTTATTTGCGGGACTTTTTAAGAACACGTTATTATGAATTGGAAATTCTGGGAGAAGAAAAAAGAAGAAAGCAAGAATAAATCTTTTGTTCGTGAGTGGGCCGACGCCATCACATTTGCCGTCGTCGCCGCGACATTGATCCGGTGGCTGATCATGGAAGCTTACACGATCCCTACTCCTTCCATGGAGAATTCACTGCTGGTTGGTGATTTTCTTTTTGTAAGTAAATTCCATTACGGGACGCGCACGCCCAAGACGATACTACAAGTTCCACTAACTCATCAGAAAATCTGGTTTACCGAAATTCCTTCTTACCTCACCTGGATACAGTTGCCACAATACAGATTGCCTGGCATTACCCATGTGAAAAACGGAGATGTAGTTGTATTCAATGTACCGGGCCTGTCAGAAAATAATTACATGGTGCCGAGAGACCGATGGATCGAATATCCTGTTGACCTTAAAACCAATTACATCAAGCGTTGTGTTGCCATTCCAGGTGATAAATTAATGATCAAAGACAGGCAGGTGATGATCAACGATCAGCCGCTAGCCAATCCGTCAAAGCTTCAATACCAATATGATGTTGTCGCCAAAGATGAAATCAACCCCCGAAACCTGACAGCCCTGGAACTTGATGAGGATGATTACAGATACAATGGAAGAACGCAAGACGGAAGAGCCGTCTACGATATGTTTCTGACAAATGACAAAGTCAAGGAATTGAAAGATTTACCGTATGTTGAATCAGTAGAATCTCCTCTTCACAACGAACCGGAATCGAATATTTTTCCTCAGTCTGCCAAATATGCACGCTGGAGCGGCGATAATTTCGGACCGATCATAATTCCTAAAAAAGGAATGACCATTGCGATCAATGATTCAACCCTTGCTTTCTATGGTAAAACAATAAAAGAGCTCGATCATAATAATGATGTTATGCTGACCGACAGCACACTGACCATTGCCGGTAAAGCGATTACACAATATACCTTCAACCAGGATTACTATTTCATGATGGGAGACAACAGACACAATTCCCTGGACTCACGTTATTGGGGCTTCGTGCCGGAAGATCATATTGTGGGCAAGGCGTTCTTTATCTGGTTGTCAATTGATAAGTATGCGGACTTTGTGCACAGGATAAGGTGGAGCAGGTTTTTTAATTTGATCAGATAGAGAAATTTGAAAGTTGAAAATTGAAAGCTCAACGCTGGTGAACGCCAATTTTAAGGAACCTGGAAGCCAAAAGTTTAAAGGATTAGAGTGGAAGGCTGGGAGCAACCATCGCCAGCGTGACCTGTCTCTAGAAACGTATTAAATGACGGAACACTAGCGCCGTAGCGCCAGCGGAGTGACCTGTTTTGTAAAAACATATCAGCGACCGGATACAAGCGCGAGCGGCGCGACCTGTTTGTAGAAACATATAAGCGACCGAACACAAGCGCCGTAGGTGCGGCCTGTTGGAATTGAAATCCGAGAACTAACAGGTCGCTCCGATGGAGCTTTGGGTAATCGGAGCTAATCGACGTTTCTACAAACAGGACGCCTCTATCGAGGCTTTAATGGATATTCACATCAGAAATGTTAAGCATTTATGAACGGTGACAACCAGCGCCAGCGGCGCGACCCGTTTGTAGAAACGTATTAAACAACGGAACACTAGCGCCGTAGGTGCGGCCTGTTAGAATTGAAATCCGAGATTCTACAAACAGGGCGCCTCTATCGAGGCTTTGATAGATATACTAATCAATCCATTCGAACAGATATCTCTCATCATATTCGATTCCGAATTCTTGTAACATTTCCAAATATTCTTCTTTAAACGTTTTTTTCTTATGATGCTCTTCTTGATTTAAAATATACTTAATCACATTATCAATCTGACTTCGTGAATAGGAGAATGCACCGAAACCTTCTTGCCAATTAAATTGTCCTTTAATCCATTGGTTGGTATTAATAAAATTCGACGAACCTGCTTTTACATCCCGGACAAGATCTGAAACAGCGATCGAAGGTTGTATACCAGCTAAAAAATGAAGATGATCAGGCATACAAAATACAGATAACATTTTTTGCTTTCGTTTTTGGACGATACCCGTGATGTATTTATGAAGGTCTTCTCTGTGTGACTTATTAATTAGGTTTTGCCTTCCCTTAACAGCGAAAACGACCTGGATATAAATTTGAGAATATGTATTTGGCATGGTAAAATGTTTTTCAATAATAACTCATGCATTTATCTAATCATTGGATTATGTGTGTAGGAAAACATGACATTTTTTGTTCTTGCTGACAAAGACTTCAAACAGGCCGCCCCGTGGGCCTTTGACTTCGAGCCAAGTTGCGTTTTCTACAAACAGATCGGGGCTATCCAATAAGTAAAATAAATGCCCACACATTGGCGTATACGAAAACTTTCTCCGCCCTCTACCTGAATAAATTTAAAGGTGCTTGGACTTATTGGACAGCCCCCTTGAACGTAAATCTTAGTTCGAAAAAGAAATAGTTTCCCGCACGGTACACAAGCTTTCAACTTTCCACTTTAAACTTTAAACTTATTCCCAACTTATCTCCCCCAATCCCCTCCCCCTTAAATACTCGTTCGTTTTACTAAACGGCTTGCTTCCAAAAAAACCTCGGTCTGCTGAGAACGGTGAAGGATGTGGTGACATTAGTACATGGTGTTTTGCCCGATCTATTATTTCTCCCTTCTTTTGAGCATAAGCACCCCAAAGAATGAATACTACATTTTCCTTTTCATCAGAAATCTTTTTTATGACAGCATCGGTGAAAGTTTCCCATCCTTTGTTTTGATGTGAACCTGGCGTTGAAGCTCTGACAGTAAGTGTAGCATTCAATAAGAGTACACCTTGCTTTGCCCATCGATCGAGATTACCAGATATTGGGATGGGTATTCTGAGATCATTCCTAATCTCTTTAAAGATGTTCAATAGCGATGGAGGCATCTTCACCCCATCGTGTACTGAAAAACAAAGTCCGTTTGCCTGACCAGGACCATGATAAGGGTCCTGTCCGATAATCACGACTTTTACATCGTCGAAGTGGCAGGCATCGAAGGCATGGAAAATTTCATTGCCGGGAGGGTAAACTGTTGTGGATTTATATTCAGATTTTACAAAATCAATAAGCTGATGGAAATAAGGCTTTTCAAATTCTGCAGTCAGTCGTGTTTTCCATGATGGATCAATTTTTACGTCGTTGGCCATATTCTATTTGTCAAACTTAAATCTGAATAAAATACATTTCCCACTGATTCCACGGATCGATGGCACAGAGATGCGAGTTAAATTCCATCAAACAAGAAATTATTTCTAAATTGATGAAAAAAAATGACCCTCCGGCGGCATTTTTGCCACTGATTGCACAGATATTCACAGATTAATATAATTGAGTGCATTATTGCTCGTGAGTAAAAACCACAGATGCAGCAAGCTGCTAAACGTCGCCAAAACTGTTGGCAAGCTTAGTCTAGCAAACTATGATTTTGAGCTTTCCAGATTGATTGCGGTTCATACAGCGGAGCTGTCAATCTGTGGATTTTTATCATTCGTGAAAGTACATTAATTGTTTCCGTGAAACTCTGTGCAATCTGTGGCAAAGTTTACAGGCTATAGTTAACAATAATGTTCTACCACGCAGGGATATTGGAAACCTGTGAGATCCGTGGGAAATGCATTCAATTCACCCAATTGCAGAATCTAATAATAAAATGGAAAAAATTGATATTTTTGGAACGAATGGTTACAGAAGTTACAAAAGGTATTAAAGTTACGGTAGAGACCGAGTATCAGCCCTCTTACTCGAGTCCGAGCCAGTATCATTATGTTTTTACCTACCGTATCACAATTGAAAACGGAGGTGATTTTACCATTCAATTAATGCGGCGAAAATGGCATATCTATGACGCCGGATTCATGTCGCGCGAAGTGGAAGGCGAAGGCGTAGTTGGGCAGCAGCCAGTGCTGGAACCCGGCCAAACCCATCAATACGTCTCCGGATGCAATCTGAAATCAGGCATTGGAAAGATGGTGGGAACCTATCTTATGGAACGTATTGTCGACGGAACTACCTTTTCGGTAAACATTCCGGAATTTAGTATGGTAGCTCCGATGCGATTGAACTAACTTTGGAAAAACGCTTCCCGTGCCATCGTATCACCAGGTAAAATCATTTCTCAACCACTGGCTGCACGAAGTAGACGAACACTCTATCCATTCTCCTTTCTTCTACGACCTTTATACCAGGACTATTGCTCCAAAAAACAGGCCTGATATATTTCTTCTGCAAAAGCTAAGAACGAGCCTGCTCGATAACGATACTGTTTTATCGATCACCGATCTCGGATCAGGCGGTAAAACAAAACCTGAAGTCACCAGAACTATTTCTGACGTAGCGCTTAACAGTCTTACGCCTCCCCAGGTTGCGTTATTCTATCTTGATCTGCTCTATTACTCGAAGGGAAAGAGAGTTGTCGAGTTGGGAACTTCGCTGGGTTTAACCAGTCTATATCTCGCACAGAAAAAAGATGTGATGGTTTATACGTTTGAAGGAAGCCACGCCATTGCCAATGCAGCTATCACTAATTTTGAATGGGCCGAACAAAAAAACATTGAGCTGATAGAAGGCAATATCGATACCACCTTGCACCGTTTCCTGGAGCAGACCCAAAAAATTGACTTTGCCCTGATAGACGCCAATCATCTCTACGGTCCAACGATGCGATACTACAAGCTACTGACAAAGCGCCTTACAGA
The DNA here is from genome assembly GCA_025363495.1 of Cyclobacteriaceae bacterium. GTDB lineage: Bacteria > Bacteroidota > Bacteroidia > Cytophagales > Cyclobacteriaceae > ELB16-189. The sequence goes on from JANYDR010000567.1 coordinate 5,519, forward strand.
AAAAAGTGTAGTTGTAATTGATGATATTCATCGGTCATCAGAAATGGAAAAAGCTTGGCGGGAGATAAAGTCGGATGTGCTTGTGTATGGAAGTGTTGATCTGTACCGATGCGGGATTTTATTATTTGATCCGGTACTGAATAAGCAGCATTTTATTTGGTCGCTGAAATAAAAGTATTTGGTGACTTCGTCACGAGTGCTTTTACCGCGGAGACGCAGAGGTGCGAAGGCGCAGAGTTAATCCAATAAATTCATCTGGCTGTTAGTCCGTGCTTTGCGCCTCCGCGGTAAAAGCATCTAAGACGAAGTAGCATCAGTCTTTGCACGAACGTTACAATCGACTAACTTTGGCTCTTCAATCAACCATATAAAATGGAGTCGAGACCCGCAGAGCCAAAAAAATCAAATAAAGCAGGTATTATCATTGCATTGCTGTCGATCGTAGTCATCATTCAGAGTGTAAAGATCTATCTTGACTACAACGATAAGGCACAGATAATCGAGCAGAAGGCAAACGTAGAAGAAGATCTGGCGGGCACCATGCAGAGACTTAAAGAAATCCAGACCGAACTGGATCAAAAGATAGTTGAAATTGGGAAACTAGGCGGCGATGTTAAGGAACTTGAACAGGCAAAGGCCGAGATCACCGCACAATTGAAGCGCAATGTTGCCACCAGTTCCAAGGCAATCAAAGAGCTTAAAGATCGGGTGCAGGGATATGAAGAGCTGCTAAAACTTAAAGATGATGAGATCGAAAAATTACAGTCAGCTAATAAAGAATTGTTCAGTGAGAACAAGCAACTGAAGACACAGAAAAATGTGTTGAACGATTCCATCAATCGCCTGGCCTCCACCAAAAAGGACCTTGCAAGCAAAGTAGCGATTGCCAGTCAGCTGAAAGCGGAAAATGTTACCGTAATGGCCGTTAACAGTAAAGGCAAAGAGCGCGAATCACCTTTTAAAAACAAACAGCTCGAAAAACTGAAAGTTGAATTCAACCTTGCGGAAAATAAAGTAGCTCCAATAGAAGGCAAGAAGATCATGATCCGTGTGATCGACGAGAACAACCAGGTGATCTTCGACGTTGCAAAAGGTTCCGGTACGTTAATGCTGAACAACAAGGAAGAATTTTATACGGCAATTCAGGAGATATTGTTTGACAACACACGTCAGAAGCTCACGTTCTTTTATACCAAAGGATCGGAATACGCTTCCGGAAATTATAGTATTGAGATATATGCGGATGGGTATCAGATGGGGAGCGCGCAGTTTGCGGTGAAATGAGGTATTAAGTATTAAATGTCGTTTAGATAAGCGGCTTTTGCATTGAAGGTTTCACGCAAAGGGCGCTAAGGTTAAGATATATGATTTGAACTGCCGGGGAGTGCAAACACCGGTATTAAAAATCACTTAGCCTTCCTATAAACAACCGTATCCGTCGCCAGCACCGGAAGCCTGTAATTCCCGCTATCAATCTTTACCATCGGGAGAAGTCTCTGCAAGGCTTTAAACCCGTTGCGCGTAATCTCAGATTGGAACAAATAAACTTTCTTAAGAGCAATCAATCTGGCCAGCGACAATGTTCCGGGATCAGAGATAACAGTAGTACTAAGATTGATGACCGACAGATTTTTTAATGAAGTTATTTTATCAATACCCGAGTCAGTAATAGAAGATCTTTCAAGAAAAAGTTTTCTAAGCTCTTTCATACCTCCAATCACTTCTAATAACTCGGGAGAAATCTCACATTCCCGCAGATCAAGCTCAACAATATTCGGCGATATCGTTTTCAGGAGTGTCAATTCACTGTCGGAAACAAATTTCTTCTCGGAGAAACTGACAGTAAGATAATTTGAACTTGCACCAACCGGCATAACATGAACATCAGACTGTTTTAATTCTTCATCTCAAAATTCG
>JANYDR010000585.1 GCA_025363495.1 Cyclobacteriaceae bacterium
TCTTTTTTGCCTTGATGCAAAAAAGAACCAAAAAAAATCAAGGCGGAAAAAAGCCTGCCTGGTCGGCAGGCTTCCCCGCTCATTGCCATCGCACCACCCCGCTTTTCCGCCCGGCCACCGCTCCTCGTAAACCCTTAAAAAACTTCAATGGCTATGGAATCTCGATATCTCGGTTATTTAGAAGATACATCTAATCAAAAAATGAAAATTAAATTTGAAAGATAATCCCGTACATCAATCGAAGGACAACTTTCTGTCATTGCATAAGGCGCCTCATTATTCCGCGGCCCTAGCAGGGGCATGCAGGGTGAGGAAATAATGCAGCGCCGGTGCAATGACTCGGCCCAGCGGCCGTGGAGCAATCAAAACACACTTCGTCTTGGATAATTAAATATTGGGTTTTCACTATGATTTTAAGCATCAAGTAATTTTGTTGGAAAGAATTCCACAGATCGAATACTCGCAAATTTTCGCAGAACTCTTAGAATTGTTTCATTTAGTAGTCAGGCCAGGATGTGGCCAAAGCCACCCTCAACTGCTGAACGGCTAACGATCGTGTAAGCTCCTCCGAAAAGTAGGACAGGATCAATTTAGACAATTCTAATAACGGCTATTCCTACCATACCACTATCCTCTCACTTTCAGGCTTATACATCTTATCTCCCGGCTGCACATTAAACGCATTGTAAAATGGTGTGAAGTTCATCAATGGTCCGTTCACACGCCACATCGCCGGTGAATGCGGATTAGTGTTTACATACATCCGCATATACTCGTCCTTTGTTTTCACACGCCAGATCTTTGCGATCGAAATGAAGAACCGCTGATCGGGTGTAAAGCCGTCCAGCTTCGTGGTGTCTTTTCCTTGCTCCGTTAATTTAAAAGCATCATATGCAATGGCAACGCCTGCAATGTCCGCTGTGTTTTCACCAACTGTCAATGCGCCCTTTACATGCACTGAATCGAGCACGGTAAACTGATTGTACTGATCAATTACCTGCTGTGTTCTTGCTTTGAATTTTTCATAGTCAGCTTTTGTCCACCAGTTGGTCACGTTCCCGACTTTATCATATTGTGCTCCCTGATCGTCAAACGAGTGGGTGATCTCATGGCCAATCACCATGCCAATGCCACCATAGTTCAGTGCATCATCGGCAAGCAAATCGAAGTACGGAGATTGCAAGATCCCGGCAGGAAAAACAATTTCATTCAGCGGAGGATTGTTATACGCTGTTACCGTTGGAGGTGTATTGAGCCATTCGGTTCTATCAACAGGCTGTCCGACTTTCGCCAGACTATACATATAGTCATTCTTGTTGGCCGACAAGCGGTTTTCGAAATAAGCGTCTCGTTTCACTTCCACGTTTGAGTAATCCCTCCATTTGTCGGGATAACCGATCTTTTCTGTGAAGGCGTACAGTTTTTCTTTTGCCTTTGCTTTTGTTGAATCGCTCATCCATTCAAGCCGGTCGACGCGTGCTTCAAAAGCTTTCTTCAGGTTATCCACCAATACCGCCATGCGTTTCTTGGCAGCAGCTGTAAAATATTTTTTTACGTAGAGCTGTGCGAGGGCATGTCCGATTGAGCGATCGACTGCCTGCGTCATTTCTTCTGCACGTGTTTTCTTCACGCCTTGTCCGGTAAGGACTTTTGTATACTGAAAAGATGCATCGGTAAACGGCTGACTTAAAAAATTTGCATAAGCCGTAAGGGCGTTGGCTTTCAAATAGATCTTCCAATCATTGACGGAGACAGATTTTAACATCGCATTCAGCTTGTCATAGTAAGCGGGTTGTCCTATGTTGACCGAATCAGCCTTTACACCTAAGTCTGTCAGTAACGTTGTCCAGCTCAGGTTGAGATGTTTTTTTGAAAGAGCAGCAACGGAAATTTTATTGTAATTGGCCTTCACATCTCTGAGTTCGATATTCGTTCTGTGTGCGGTGGCAAGTTGTTTCTCGATGTCATAGGTTATGCTTGCATTTTTCTTAGCAGTCGCGGCATCCGTTCCTGTCAATTCAAATAAGCTGGCGAGATATTCCTTATAGGCCTTTTGAATGGCGAGTGTTGAAGAATCGGTCTTGAAATAATAATCTCTCTCCGGAAGGCCAATTCCTGTTTGAAAGAACTGGGCAATATTAACAGTGCTGTGCTTATCATCGGGGCCAACATAAAAACCGATGATCGATGCATCACCCGATTTTTGTTCTTCGGTCGCAACCTTTAGTAGCGACGACACATTTGTTATCGCATCAATACTGGCGAGCACAGGTTTGATGGGCTCGTAACCGCGTTTGTTAATGGCAGTTGTATCCATTCCCGAAGCATAAAAGTCGCCGACCTTTTGTTCAATGCTTCCTGCGGCGCTATTACTTCCCGAAAGGCTGTCCAGGATTCCACGCAGCCGAATACGTTGTGGGTAATTCAGGAAGGAGTAGGAACCTACGCCTGTTTGACCCGCCGGGATTCGGACAGTGTCATACCAAATGCTGTTGGCATACATAAAAAAATCATCGCCAGGTTTTTTGGAAGGATCTATTCCTGTTATAATAACATGTTTTGTTTCAGTTTCAGAGGCTGGCTTGCAGGCTCCTGCCAATATCAGCGCCAGGGAGAAATATAATAGTCTTTTCATGGTTGTAAATTTAGAATACCCAGCGGGAAAAGCAACTAAACCCAGCGTTAACGGTCTGGGCTATGCAAGCGCCTTAGCGGCGTGAAAAAAAACTTTGAACTCGGACATTAGATTTGCCTGCTTGTCTATGGTCGATGTTTTTTGTCACCCCGGTTTGGCGGCTATTTTGCTTAATTTTGTAGCCTGACTGAAAAACAGTGGCGTATGAAGAATTCCTTTCTTTCAATCCTGTTAGCGTTCGTTGCTCTGGTAGTTTCGTGTAAGAGCGATGTAATTTCACTACAGCCAAAAGCTAGTTTTTCAATTGACGGAACTGATGTTGAGTCTGTCACTATCGGGACGCATGATGCGTTCTATCCGGAAAATCTATCAAGCAACGCAACATCTGTAGTTTGGGATTTTGGGAATGGAACTACTTCCACGGATGAGCATCCGAAAGTAACGTACGCAATAAATGGCAATTACAATTTGACACTGACAGCTTTTGGGCAAGGTGGTACTAAAAATGTGATCAAAAAAACTGTTGTTGTTAAAGAAAGGATACTCAAAACCATACAGCTTGATAAAATTTCCTTAAACAGTTACCTGGCTGAGCAAGCTGCTGGAATCACGTTTCCGGTATTTTCTAAACTAGACTTATGGGTAGAGCTGAAATTCTCACAAGGGATCGTGCAGCGAACTTCGAACCATGATATTGTAGCTCCAACGATTTTCAGAACGCCCATTTATGCTCAAATTGATTCCAGTTTTCATTCTACGTTAGCTTATAGTCTACCTCAAACACAAAACGTAGTAATCAGTTATCCGGTGAATGACATCGACTTCTACCAGGGTGGTTTGGGATTGGTCGCGAACCTGTACGGAACCAATGGCACGAATACATATCTTCTTTTCTCAACATCGTGGTCTGGTTTTGCGTTTTCAGGATCAACGAATCCATCTCTTTCAAACTCTTTTAATACCATCTTCGCCGTCCCAGGCTCACCAACAAAATTGACCTTAGGCATCGAGTTTCAGTGAGGTTCAACGTTTCGTTTCCCAATTATGAGACCAAAATTTCAATCAAAACAATCTGTAATCATAAATGCTCCTATTGAAAAAGTATGGGAGTTCAATCAGGACCTTTCACGGATAGCAGAGTATCATCCTCGGGTGAATAAGGTTGATTTAATTTCCGGCAAGCAGTTTCGGGAAGTGGGTGTGGCGTATCAATGTCATCTTTCTGATGGTAAGAACACGTGCGTAGAAAAAGATATTGAGATCATTCCCATGGAGAAAATTGTAACCGTATTTGTTTCAGATACGATGGGACTGACAAAACTATTGCCTGACTACATCGTGGAATCGACTGTTAAAAAAATTGACGACAAGACAACTAAAGCGGAAATATCACATTTCTATTCAAGTTCAATTTGGAAAGTGTGGCTATTGAATTCTATCATAAAAAGGAAAATTGCGGGGGAGACAATGGGCACCTTGAGGGCAATGAAAAAGAAGATAGAAAATGAGCATTGAATTTTCAGTCAGGGACACAAGCAAGATTTCAACGCTATGCGCTATGGCGCGGCGCTTTTTTAGCGCGTGCCCGTGCGAACTAATGGATAGGAGTTTTCCCCTAATCTGATTCTGAAATACCTCTTTTTTAATGCCACCATCTAATCATCTGGTTTTCTGGATCACTGAACAAAAAATGGACTATAACGGAATAGCTGTATAATATTTACGGGTTTGAAGCTTTTGAACCCATTGCATGTGCCCCAGCCGGGGCATGGTGTCGCATTGTAGTTTAATTTTTCACCTTTCCTCCCTCAAATAAATCTCCCAATAAATTTGCGTAACTCAAAAGTTACCTATACATTTGAGTAACCTAAAAGTTACTCATCATGCAAACAGAAATTAAAAACGAATGGATTTATGAGCAATCTCCAAACGAAGTTTGGGAATATCTCACGCAGGCGGAGCTAATCGCCCTATGGCTAATGCCGAACAATTTTAAGCCAATTCCCGGGCACGAATTTGAGTTCCGGGTAAAGCCCATTTCAAGCCTTGATTTGGATGGCATATTCCATTGCAAGGTGCTTGAAATAGTTCCTTTTCAAAAACTCACATATAGTTGGAAAGGTGGTCCAGGCAATGGTGTTTTCACATTGGACACTATAGTTGAATGGAAGTTGGAAAAATATGGAGAAGGCACCAAGCTGTTCTTAAAACAATCCGGTTTCAAAGAAGTCAACCATTCAATCTTTATGGGAATGACCAATGGATGGCAGTCAAATATTCAGAAAATGATTAATCATTTAAACGCAACAAATAATGGCAAAACAAAGGTTTGACGCATTCCAGGTTATTGCCGACCCAAGTCGCCGGCAAATGTTGATGCTGCTTTCAAAGGAAAGTTTAACAGTAAATGGATTGGCAGAGAATTTTGACATGAGTCGTCCTGCGGTTTCAAAGCATATCAAAATCCTTTATGGTGCTGGGTTTATTTCCATTACCGAGATTGGAAGAGAAAGGCATTGCATACTAAAACAAGAAGGCTTTAATGAGCTACAAAATTTCATCGACTACTTCGATAAATTCTGGGCAGGCAAACTCAATAAATTGGAAACTCTTTTAAATAATAAAGCAAAATCAAAATGATCACAAACATTAAAATAATCAGCCTTTGGTCCGGTGTTTTACCGGCCAATTTTATGACTCCAAAAGCTTTGACTTCGAATAAAAAAATAATTACAAAACTACGTTGGTAACACAAAATGATTGAAGAAAACTTTGCCACGGATGACACAGATTTTCACGGAAAGAATTAAATGCACTTTTGCGGTAATAAAAATCCGCAGATGCGGCTTCGCCGCGCTGATGAACCGCGATTGATCTGGCTTAAACTCATCGACGATTTTCAGCGACGCCAGCAGCTTGCTGCATCGGTGGATTTTACACACGAGAGATAATGCATTCAATTGTATTTATCTGTGAAAATCTGTGTCATCCGTGGCAAAGGATTTTTCTTTCATTTGTTTATCAATAGCGTTTTTTCCCAAAGGGAGATCGGTGGAACGTCAAATTACAAGCAATGAAATATAACTAAACAAAGCAGGACTAATATTAAAATAATAGCAAAATGAAAAACAACAATTTCCAAAGCAGCATTACTGCAAACATAAGCGCACGCGAGGCAATTAAAAGAATTAACAATGTGCCCGAGTGGTGGGGAATAAACTTCAGCGGAAGTTCCCAAAAACAAAATGATAAATTTATAGTAAAGATGGGAGGGGACTCCTTCTTCAACTTTACCGTAGCAGAATTAATTCCTGATAAAAAAATTGTTTGGTTGGTTACAGATTGCAATATGCCATGGTATTCCGACAAAAAGGAATGGGCCAACACAAAATTGATTTTTGACCTCACTGAAAACAATGGCGTAACGAATCTGAATTTTACGCATGAAGGTCTTACTCCGGAAGTTGAGTGCTACAAAGACTGTGAACCAGGTTGGACGCATTGGATAAAAACAAGTTTATTTTCCTATTTTACTACTGGAAAAGGTGATTTTAACAAAAATTTTCACAGAACGATAACGGTTAATGCTTCTCCGGCAGAAGCATTGAAAAAAATCAGTCAGGTAAATCTTTGGTGGGCCAAGAATTTTTCCGGCAGTGCAGAAAAGTTAAACGATAAATTCACGGTTAATTTTGGGGAAACATTTGTGGATTTTCTGATCAGCGAATTAGTCCCGGATAAAAAAGTAGTTTGGAAAATAACAGACTGCAATCTTCATTGGATTAAAGCAAAAAAGGAGTGGAACAACACCGAGGTTGTTTTCGAAATTTCATCTGAAGATGGCAAGACCAAGATTGATTTCACCCATGTAGGATTGGTTCGGGGTGTAGAATGCTATGACGATTGTGAAGTGGGTTGGAATGGTCACATTACCATGAGTTTGGCAAAATTCATTAATGAAGGGAAGGGAATGCCTGAATAAAAACCCACAGTATCTAAATTCAATGACGGTGGAAAAAACAAAGATTGGACGGCCTGTGCCCCAACTTCCTGTTGAAGATGTTGAAAGGGCGCAGATTTATTATAGGGAAATACTGGGCTTCGAAATTTTGTGGACGTACCCCGACAAGTCCATCGGGGCAGTGCAGCGTGAAGAGGCAACAATCTTTTTTTCGAAAACAGAAGGATCAATCGAGCCTAATATTCACTGGATCTTCGCAGAAGATGTTGACCTCACCTATACGGAATTAAAAGGTAGAGGCGCTGATATAATTGATGACATTGAAGATAAACCCTGGAACATCAGACAATTTGCGATCAAAGATTTGAACGGTCATATTTTCTATGTCCATCATGACCTGTAAGATAGAGGCAATAATTGAGAAAATTGAAAAATTGCAGTTTTCTGAGGAAACAAAGACATTCAAAACCGGAATGTTTTCCTCGAAAAGATTTCATTCTGTTTTGCCCTATTTGAGAGAAGACAATAACATATTTTTTCCGGCATCAATAGCCTTTATACTTCTGGATCTTGTCGGGCAATTAGACGAAAAGCAACGGCAGAAAGTCAACAAAATAATTGACGGAGTAAGAAAAAATTATCAGTTCTATGCAGGTTTGAGGAATAACTTTCTTTATAATTTTTATCGGACCCAACCAAATCAACATTATCCCAATGGTTTTGTCCTTTCAAAATTTGAACATTTTATGTTGGCGGAGGATGCTGACGATACCGTTATGATAACCATGACGCTAAATGACATTTCACAGGAACGGATTATTAGTGTAAGAGAAGAGTTAGTACAATTCTCAAACCTAAATCAAAAAAAAATAAAAGGTATCGATTCCCAATATTCTAAACTGCCAGTTTACGCAACCTGGTTTGGTTCCGGAAAAATGCCAATTGAGATAGAAATTTGCATTTTATGCAACATTTTATATTTCACTTTTATCAATGAGTTGGAACTCAATGCTCAAGACCAGGCAAGCATAGAATTCATAAGTATAGCCATCAACAATAACGACATTATTAATAATAGTTTTCAGATTAGTGGTCAGTATCCAAAGCCCTCGGTTATTTTGTACCATATTACAAGACTATGTTCTGCAATGAAAGAACCAGGTCGATATTTTAATGCGGAGAAATTAACTGAAATAATCCGGCATCAGTTGTTTAAAAGCAAATCACTTTTGGATAATATTATTCTTTCCATTTCTTTAATGAATCTCGGTCAGGCAGCTGAGCCGGTTGCTTATGAGTTAGAGGGTGAGGTTCTTAAAAATGATTTTAAAACATTTTCATTTTTTGTCGCGCCAATGTTGTCAGGATCTTCAAATAAGATTTTGTCGCTGATGAAAAGAAATAGTCTTTTTCACATTCTCTTCCGGTGTGAAGCTTTTTATTATACGTTATTATTGGAATATGAGATATTAACAAAAAACAGCTTTAATAACGCGTCTAAACGTGGGCTCTAACAGCAGCTTGTTTACCTTGGCTGGCGCGGCGCTTTTTTTGCGCGTGTCAGTGCAAACGAATAAAGTGGATTTTTCCCCGAATCTTATTATGAAATAAGCGTGCGCCATAATAAGCATACTCAATAAAACGCATTTTTATACTCAACGCTAGCCTTCCCTATTAGCCACGACCAACTCTCCCAGCCCTTTATGCCCCGGCTTATCAAACGCTATTACGTTGATTCTTGTGCCGTGCACATTTTCATTAGCCACTGCAGTGATGTATTTCCACATGTGTCGCTTTCTCGGACTTTGTACTGCCTCGCCTTTCTCTAGCAACACGCCGGCGCTGTTTGTAATATACACACCCACAGCCGTAACTTTAAAGTCGTCAGTAGCTTTGATTGTAATAACGTCGCCGATGGCACCTGAATATTGATTGGCTTTGACGTAATGGACAACAGGAACGTTGAGAAAGTCTACGACTGCTACGCGATGGGCACAGTTCTTATTAGGCGCAATTCCTTTTGCATACTCAGCCTTCTCTTTGGGAAGCTTCATAACCTTCTCCGCATACCGGTTGGCGTCCTGGAATTTCGCGTTGTTCTTTTTTTGCGCTTCTGAAGTAAAACGTCGCTTGGCTGGAATATTCGCCATGATCACCTGTCCTTGCCATTGCTTGAAAATAACAGTGTTCCCAAGCTTGCCGCTGGCACCCTGGAGTAGTGGATTGTTCCGGATTTTGGTCATAAGAGAAGGTATTGCTCTTATGAAGATAGTATTTCCAACTTATTTGTTCAAGCTCGAAGGCTAAATTAAGGCCAATATTGAGAAACCTCCATCGATCGTTTTTCGATCGTCCTTCGATCGTCTTCCGATCTTTTTGGCTATTTTCTTTGTTTTTGAACAAAATTCGCGCTCTAGGTTGCTGAAAATGCGGTAATTGAGCCAATTATTAGGATTTTATGCGGAGTATACCAGGCACTTGTCCCCATACCTTCGGTGTCAGTGAGTGATAATCCTGCCAGCACCTCGCAGGTCTGTTAGAAGATCTTCAGACGACCCTGCGACAACTAACTACGAAATCGTTGTAAAAAAAGTTGATGCTTTAAGAAAAAAATCCGTCAAAGTTTTGTCTTAGACAACTCTATCAAAACGTTGCTGTCACGATAGCCAACAATAGGATCCGACACTATCGCACTTATGTCGACTATCGGGCAGCATAAGATTTTAATAAAAGAACTGCTCCGAAATGATTTTATCTTCCGCAACATGAAACACACAAATCTCCTCCAGGTTCATGCGTTGGTTGTTTTTAAACGTAACATCTCTCTTCATTGCCACGCTGAAGAAATTGGCTCCCACGAGAGGTTCACTACAATACTCGCTGTGGATCGTTTCAATCCTCTCACGATTTGCAATGCTCTTGGCCTTATTGGCTTCTTTTCCTTTGGTGAGTATTGTTGCACCTCTTGAAGCTACGTGTTCCGGCTCCTGGCAGACAACACTATTATCATGAAACTTGTCCATAATTTCCATCCATTTTCCCTGGGATGCTAGTTTGTGATACTGGTTTGCGATCTCTTGTGTTGTCATAGTTGTATTGTTTTTTTGATTGATAAAGTTCTAACAGTACAAAGATGAATGCCGGGTATGACAGCCTTATGTCAGGAGCTTCTTTGCCGATAAAGAATTATTTTCTGGTTTGACTTTTTGGAACGAGGAATAAAAGTCGACTTCGTCGGGGATTTTTTTCACCTCAGCGCCTTCGCCTCTTCGCGGTAAAGGCCAGGGCTGTTCAATAGGTAGAGATGAAGATCACCATACCACATTTTATTTTGGTATAGTTTATAGAAGCTTGGCGCCTTCGCGCCTTGGCGGTTAATAATTTTCACCGCCAAGGCGCGAAGGCGCCAAGTCAGGCGAATATTTGGCTTGTGCAAGATTAAGAGCACCTTATTGGACAGCCCGTCCAAACTTAATTAAGCCACATTGATACCCCATCTCGCAACCGAAAGCCAGTATAAA
>JANYDR010000685.1 GCA_025363495.1 Cyclobacteriaceae bacterium
ACCATGATATTGAAAGAACAGGGAAAGCTTCAGTATAATGATCCCGTTCAGAAATACCTTCCTATTTTCCCTTACCCTACGATAACAATCCGGAACCTGATGAATCAAAATTCAGGACTTCCTGAATATTTTGAGATTGCCGATCGTAATATGAATTTACTAGATACGCTAACTAACCAATATATGCTTGAATTATTGGCATATAAAAAGCCCTCTTTGGTATTTCAGCCTGGCGAGCAATGGCAATATTGCAATACCAATTATACGACACTGGCTTCCGTTATTGAAAAAGTTTCAGGAACAACGGCAGACAAATTCTTACAGCAGTATATCGCCATTCCGTTAAAGATGACCAATACATATGTATATCATCTCAAGATGAAGTCGTATCCGCCATCAAGAGTCTTTGGATTTAAAGAAGAAGGTGGAAAGCACGTTCTTAATGACCTGCTGAGACTGGATGGAATCGTGGGAGATGGGAATATATATTCATCTGTAGAAGATCTTTATAAATGGGATCAGGCTTTATATACTGAGAAATTGGTAAAGACGGCGACTTTTGAAGAAGCTATAACTCCAGGCAAACTCAATAACGGTGAAGTTACGAAGTACGGCTTTGGTTGGGGTATTGAAGTACCGGGGAAATCCATTAACCACACCGGAGGATGGGTTGCATTCAACACTATAATTTGCCGATACATTGATAAAAATCAGACTGTAATTGTTTTGGACAACTCAACAAATTATAAAGCTCCCCGCATTGTAAAGAATTTATGGGAAGGGAAATCAATTGTGCTTCCAAAGACTCAGCTAATCTCCAATGTAAAATTGATTGACGGCACCGGACTGCCAGCTTATGCTGCTGATGTACGCATCATTGATAACCGGATCAGTGATATAGGGAAATTATCCCCTTATAAGAATGAAGCAGTCACAGATGGAAAAGGATTGGTGCTGTCTCCCGGTTTTATTGATAGTCACAGTCATCATGATTGGGGAATTGATAAGCAACCTGATTGCATCTCAGCAACTAATCAGGGTATCACTACAATTGTAGTTGGACAGGATGGCGGCGGCAATCCCATTGATTCAATAAAAGCAATGATAAAGGAGCATCCGGTTAGCGTAAATATTGCAACCTACACCGGTCATGCAACACTGCGGAGAATGATTATGAAGCAACGACTATTCCGTTCGGCAAGGCAATCTGAGGTGGACTCAATGAAGACATTGCTTGAGCGAGAGATGGATAAGGGATCCTTTGGACTGGCCACAGGTCTTGAATATGAGCCAGCATTCTTTTCACATCGCGATGAAGTTATTGATCTGGCAAAAGTTGCTAAAAGCAAAGGCGGCAGATATATAAGTCACATCCGGAGTGAAGATGTAAATCTTGAGGAATCACTTGATGAAATTATCGACATAGGACGTCAGGCAAACATACCTGTTCAGATTTCCCATTTCAAAATTGCTATGCGCAGTAAATGGGGAACTTCCCGGAAAATCCTCCTTAAGCTACAGCATGCCCGCGCAGAAGGAATTGATATCACGGCCGATGTCTATCCCTACACCATGTGGATGTCGACACCACGGGTATTATTTCCGAAGAAAGATTTTGATAATGCCGCCAGCGCATTATACGGCACTCAGGAATTATTTGATCCTTCTACTTCGGTAATGGTGAGTTACCCTGGGCATGAAAATTATGAAGGCAAGACAGTTACTGAAATTGGCGCCATGAATAATGAAACTCCATCCGTTGGTTTGATGCGCGTTATTCGTGAAACCGAAAAAGGTGGAACGATTGCTGCCGCTTCAATGAGTGAGGCAGATATCTCTAATTTTTTATTATGGGATCACAGCAATGTTTGTTCTGACGGAGCGATCTACGGACATCCAAGAGGTTACGGTGCATTTACAAGATTCCTTGGTCGCTATGTTCGCGATCAGAAGTTGATGCCACTTGAGACAGCGATTCACAAAATGACAGGTCTCACAAGCGAGCACCTGAATATTTCAGACAGAGGATTGATTACTCCAGGCTATTACGCAGATCTTGTTTTATTCAATCCCGCTACTGTAATTGATAATGCAACAATTACCAATCCAACGGTTTTATCTGCAGGCATTGAAATGGTCTGGGTGAATGGTGAATTGGTTTACCAAAGCCAGAAGGCGACGGGTAAGCATCCTGGAGTTTTTGTGCCGAGACAGAACTAATTTGACGATTTGAAAATATGTTGTTGCATATTCAAACTTCCAATTTACTGCGAGTTAATTTTCAAATTAACTTGGCCGCTGCTTCATCCAGAAACCACACCATTTCTCCACGGTCGGGCTTAATAAGCTGTGCCGGGTACTCGTCGACGTTTAAAGCATCTTTTAAAATATGCTTAACTGCTTCTGCTTTTCCGGCACCATAAATAAGGAATGCTATTGAATTCGCCAAATTGATAAGTGGTGCAGTTAGCGTAATGCGATCCATCTTAACTTCTTCAATGTAAAG
>JANYDR010000013.1 GCA_025363495.1 Cyclobacteriaceae bacterium
CAGTTGATCGCACAGTTTTTAAGTGAGTCGTTCGCCATTGTCCTGATGGCATTTTTATTCTCACTGCTTTTACTGGCTATATTTCAGAATTCATTTAATCAACTTGCCGACAAAAAAATTGAGTTGCCATTTGCCAACCCGACATTTTGGGGAATGGCCCTTGTGTTTGTGTTAATAACAGCAATTATTGCCGGAGTCTATCCTGCATTTTATTTATCGTCATTTCAAGCGGTGAAAGTTTTAAAAGGATCGGTTCACACAGGTCGATGGTCTGCAATACCCAGGAAGATCATGGTCGTCTTCCAGTTTACGGTGGCCGTCGTTTTGATCATAGGGACGATCATTGTGCATCGCCAAGTTCAATTTGCGCAAGACAGGCCAGTAGGTTATGACCGGCAAGGTCTGATTTCGCTTGAAATGGTAGATCCTAATTATGTAGGTAAAACGGATTTGTTAAGAAGTGAGTTATTGAACACCGGCGTAGTTTCTGAAGTTGCCTACACGTCTGAGCCACTGACGGAAGTTTGGCGCACGCGAAGTGGATATGATTGGGAAGGGAAAGACCCGTCGCTGGATGTGAATTTTGTGTCAAGCATTGTAACCTTTGAATTTGGCAAAGCGATAGGATGGAAAATCGTTGAGGGTCGAGATTTTTCAATTGACCATGCTAGTGATTCATCAGAGTCGGTGATTCTCAATCAGTCTGCGATTAAATATATGGGGATAAAAAATCCAGTCGGAAAGCAGTTTATTAACCTTGATGAATTTGGTCGTTTCAAATGGTCTAAAACTATAGTCGGAGTCGTTGAGGATATTGTGATAGAATCACCATATGAGCCTGTAAAGCCAACAATCTATTCTCATTATAAAGATGCACTGTCAATTCTTCACATTAAGATATCTCCTGACGCACCTTTGGGAGTAGCCATTGCCAAATTACAAGAGGCATTTAAGAAGGTGATACCCACTGCCTCATTTGATTACAAATTCGTGGATGTGGAATACGCTAATAAATTCCGACAAGAGCAGCAGATCGGGAAACTGTCAAGCGTCTTTTCAGTTCTTGCAATTTTGATTTCAAGTCTTGGATTGTTTGGCCTTGCTTCTTTCGTTGCGGAGCAACGAACAAAGGAAATAGGGTTGCGGAAGATAATGGGAGCATCCGTGTTTAATCTATGGAAGATGCTTTCAAAAGACTTTGTGTTACTTGTATTTGTTTCATGTTTCATTGCTGTACCAATCGCTTATTATTTTATGAATAGCTGGTTACAAAAATTTCAATACAGAGCCGAGCCATCTTATTGGATTTCTGCAGTCGTATTATTTGGTGCCTTGCTTATCACTTTACTTACTGTAAGCTATCATGCAGTAAAAGCAGCTGTTGCAAATCCCGTAGATAGTTTGAGGAGTGAATGAATGTATAATATAATATTGATGCGATTGGACCTGAACTTCGATCTCTCAATTCCCTTTCACCACGAAAACAAAATCACTGCCCAGTTGATCGCTCCCGAATTTTCCGAATTGGGGTGCGGTCTTCAAGGTTTCAACGTAGGTCAAAAGCTCGGTAATCGTCAGGATTCCATCACCACCCATGCCTTTTTCAAGGCCTGCCAATAACATTGATATTTCTCCCTTTGATCAATCGAAAGTCCCTTGAAGTAGGCACTTATTATCTTGCCAAACTTCCAAGTTGGCCCGGGTATGTAATCGGGGATAGGTAGTGCATCGTGAGCGGTTGGGCGGGATGTCCTGCCAACTAGCTTTTTTATAATCAAAGTATTCTCTACTACAGGCAGGCAATCCCGTCCGACTCGAAGGATGATCTAAGTTCGGAGGCGGATTTGTAATCCTACCATACCTAAACTAAAACCAAACTCTGCGTTGCCATCACTTAATCATCATGAAACAGATTTTCTTCTTCTGAGGTAAGGATCTGTAAAGATTTGTTATATTGAATGGTTTAGCTTCTTAAGCCGGTCGCTGTTTATGAAAGGATTGAGAATGGATTGTCTTCTCTCTCGGCAGACAGGTAAGTCCGCTAACCTTGAGAGCGCGTTTTAAGTGAGGTCGGATTACGCTCCATTTGATGATAATTTTATTTACCACGAAGTCACGAGGAAGGCACAAGTGCTTAGCGTCTTCTTAGTGCCCTCGTATCTTCGTGGTATGAATCCCTAATCTAATTCTAATTGTTGCTCACACGTAGACCTTTTTTGTTAATGCGATGTTAAACCCCATGGTAATTAGTCTGAATGCTTTTTGGTTTTGAAATTCTCGCGTACTTTGTCTTGCGTTTAAACTCTGATACTTAACGGACATTATGAAAAAAGCAACTTTACTATTCCTCGCGGTCTCAATAGCGGGAAGCGCTTTGGCGCAAGCAAATTGGTCGCTTGACAAGGGTCATTCGAAAATAGGATTCACTGTTACTCATCACATGATTTCAGAGGTAGATGGTTACTTCAGAACATTTACAGCCAAGCTAACTTCATCAAAAGATGATTTCTCTGATGCGGTATTTGAACTCACTGCTGAGTCCAACACTATCAATACTGAAAATGAAATGCGTGACAAAGACTTGAGAGGCCCAGGTTTTTTTGACGTTGAAAAATTCCCAACGCTAATATTTAAGAGTACTTCGTTCAAAAAAATCGATGGCAATAAATATTTGTTAGTCGGTGCTCTCACTATAAAAGGAGTCACCAAATCCATAACAATGAATGTTATTTTGAATGGACCGGAACCGCATCCAAGGACTAAGAAACCTGCTATTGGTATCAAAGCAACCTGTAAAATAAATCGCAAAGACTTTGGCGTGGGAGCGGACCTGCCAGAGGCAATGGTTGGTAATGAGGTTGAACTTCGAGTTACAGGAGAGTTCAATAAAGATTAAAACGAAGACAATAGAATACGCTCAGCACTGAGGCACGCCATCGAACGTAACAGATTTCTTCTTCTGAGACAAGGGTTTGTTAAGATTTATATTGAATAGTGCAAGCGATAATTTCAGAGCGAGATAGCGATAAGAGTGGGAATGGATTGTAAATCAGCAATGCCAATGAGATTGGGTTTCAAGCGGGGCCGGATTACGCTCCTTGACAATAAGGAGACAGAGTAAATCCGGACCAACCGTGACTTGTCACATTTCCGTGACATCTTTTTACAAGTTGTAAGCCTTTATGTAATGTCAGGGTCCTAAATTTATTCCCCGATAAGAATTAAAATATGAATCATAAACTCACGACAAAAATCATTTTATTTTTTCTTGGGTTAATAAATGTTGTCCAAACACCGGCTCAAAAGATAATTCCAAAAGATTGGTTTGAAAAGGACCCTTATGTTGATTCAATTGCCGGCATAAGTTTAGATAAGGCTTATGATCTTTTAAAAGGCATGGCGTCAAAACCTGTAATCGTTGCAGTGATAGACAACGGTGTTGATATACTTCATGAAGATTTAAAAGGAGTCATTTGGAATAACAAAAATGAAATACCGGATAATGGTATTGACGATGATCATAACGGTTACGTGGATGATATTCATGGCTGGAATTTCAGGGGAGCGAAAGACGGAACAATCATCGAAAATGAATGGGCAAGCTCCTTGCAATATTACGTTCGGTGGGGTGTTCAATTTGACAATGCCGATACTTCGTTGCTGAACACGGAAGACAAAAAGAAGTTTGCTATTTACACAAAGGAAGGCGGGATTATCTCCGAATAAAATTGAATAGCAAAGATTCCGCAGATATTCGATACGCCTACAATATACTTTATAATTCGAGTAAGCAGATCGTGGGCGATTCCTCGTATTCAAATAGTAGATTTTACGGAAGTCCGCATGCTAAACTTTCACCCAATCTTACTCATGGCACGCATGTGGCGGGGATTATTGCCGCCGAACGAAATAATGACATAGGTATAAATGGTATTGCTGATCATGTTTTTATCATGCCAATTGTCGCAACGACTGCTATTGGCGACGAGAGGGACAAGGATATTTCAAACGCTATTTATTATGCAGTGAACAATGGAGTCAAGGTTATTAACATGAGTTTTTCAAAACTGTTCTCCGCTGATAAAGAGCTTGTCGATAAAGCCATAAAATATGCCGAGGAAAGAGATGTATTGGTCGTTCATGCAGCTGGTAATGATGGCGTTAATATTGATAGTGCGAAAGACTATCACTTTCCGATAGTAATCTATAATGATGGAAGCAGGGCCGGTAACTTTATCACCGTTGGATGGAACAGACAGTTGTTCGACTATCGACTTGCACATCCATATTCTGATTTCGGAAAGCTGAATGTTGATCTGTTTGCACCCGGAAGTGATATCTATTCCACCGTTCCAAACAATAAATACGATTACAAATCAGGTTCGAGTATGTCGGCCCCGATGGTCTCGGGGGTGGCGGCGCTATTGCTTTCTTATTTTCCGGAACTATCGGTAAAACAGATAAATGAGATACTCCTGAAGTCCACCTATAAACCAAAGCAATTGGTTAATAGACGAAAAACAAAAGTTTCAGTGCCATTTGAAAGCCTTTCAGCGAGTGGGGGAATTGTGAATGCTTACTATGCCGTGAAAATGGCGATCGCAGCGACCGCAAAAAAATAGCTGAGAATTTGAAAGGGCCGGTTCCTAAATTTGCCGTTGGTTGAAAAGCCTTTATTCACAAGCTATTTCCATTCATTTTTATAATAATAAATAAGATGTGTTGAAATTACTGCTGTCATTTGTTAAACAATCCAAATGGTCGGAATTATTCCATCGATAATCTTTTGATCTTATCGACGTAGATTTTTTGACTTCCTCAGTAACCTTGTCAGATAAGGACAGTTTTCTTAATCTATGAGAAATTCGTCCAATCCCCAAAGTATAAAATGGTCCTGCGTGCTTGTGCTTGTGATCTTCGCCGGCAGTTCAACCGCTCAACAAAAGATAACCGGTAATGATACCTCTCGTGGGTTATTCACATCCGAATCCCTGAAAGAAGATTTTCTGATTTTTAGGAAAACACTCGAGACCACCTATCCGAGTTTGTACCGCTATTCCGATTCCGTTACAATGAGTGCTTATCTGGATGAACAATTTGCCGCGCTCAATAAACCGATGAATGAAATCGACTTTTATAGAATCATTGCTCTCTCGTGTGCCCGGGTCAATGACGAGCATCTTATCCCGAGCCCTTCGAATAGTGATTATATGAATAATTATTTCAATAACTCTAAGTTCTTTCCTTTTACATTCAAAATCATAAACCGGCGCTTCTACATTCTTAAAAGCGCATTCCTGTCATCTCCGATAAAACCAGGTTCTGAACTTATCTCGATCAACGGCAGATCAATGGAAGATCTTCTAAATCTATTATTACCCACGATCCCGTCCGATGGCTATATTCAAACGTTTAATATCCGGCACCTCGAAGACTATTCCTCAACTCAAGTCTCAAACCTGTTCGATCTGAATTATTCCCTCTTTGCAGACGCAGGAAACTCTTTTCGCCTGGAGTACATCTCACCTGACGAACCTACCAACAAACTAGCGATAGTGGTCGCCGGTCTCACCCACGATCAGTATAGAAAATTCTACCATGAGAGACTGACACTTGATCAACCCCTTACGTTCAAATATTTAAAAAACGACGTCGCCTACTTAAAGATCAGTTCTTTTCTTGGATGGCACCGCCGAAGGTTCCGGCAAAATTTCGACTCGCTTTATCAGGTCATTTTTACTGAGTTCAGAGTCAAAAATACCAGTCACCTGATCCTCGATCTTAGGAACAACGAAGGGGAAGACGGCACCGGGGAAAGGCTGCTCTTGTATCTTTT
>JANYDR010000025.1 GCA_025363495.1 Cyclobacteriaceae bacterium
TCCTATTTAAATATTCCAAGAATCATTTCTGCCGCCGAGATCACCAATGCAGATGCAATACATCCTGGTTATGGTTTCCTGTCCGAACGTGCAGAGTTCTCTGCCGTTTGTCATGAATACGGAATAAAGTTTATCGGACCAACACCCACGATGATCAACCTGATGGGTGATAAAGCAACTGCCAAGGATACCATGAGAAAAGCAGGAGTTCCTGTGATTCCTGGTTCGGATGGATTGCTTTCTTCCATTGAAGAAGGAATGCAGA
The DNA here is from genome assembly GCA_025363495.1 of Cyclobacteriaceae bacterium. GTDB lineage: Bacteria > Bacteroidota > Bacteroidia > Cytophagales > Cyclobacteriaceae > ELB16-189. The sequence goes on from JANYDR010000025.1 coordinate 266, forward strand.
TTGCCAAAGAGATCAAGTATCCTGTGATTGTGAAAGCAACTGCTGGTGGCGGTGGCAAGGGAATGCGCATCATCAATGAAGAATCTGAGTTTAAGAAAGCATGGGATGATGCCAAACGAGAAGCCGCTGCTTCCTTTGGAAATGATGGATTATATCTTGAAAAATTCGTTGAAGAGCCTCGTCACATTGAGATACAATTAGTTGGCGATCAATACGGAAAAGCGTGTCACTTGTCAGAACGTGATTGCTCCATTCAACGCCGGCATCAGAAGCTTGTAGAAGAAACACCCTCTCCTATCGTCAGCCAGGAGTTGCGTGAGCGAATGGGTGAGGCGGCTATCAAGGGAGCGAAGGCTATCAACTATGAAGGTGTAGGAACGATTGAGTTTCTCGTCGACAAGCATGGAGATTTCTACTTCATGGAAATGAATACGCGGATCCAGGTAGAGCATCCGATCACGGAAGAGGTAACAGATTATGATCTTATTAAGGAACAAATAAAAGTTGCTGCGGGTGTGCCAATATCCGGAAGGAATTACTTCCCTAACCTGTTTGCAATGGAGTGCCGTATAAACGCAGAAGATCCTGCCAATGGATTTCGTCCGTCACCGGGCAAGATCATTAACCTGCACCTTCCAGGGGGTCATGGTGTGCGTGTGGACAGTCACGTCTATGCCGGATATTCCATTCCTCCCAATTACGATTCAATGATTGCCAAACTTATTACCACGGGCCAGTCGCGGGAAGAAGTAATTACAAGAATGAAGAGAGCGCTTAGCGAATTTGTGATTGTTGGTATCAAGACCACGATTCCATTCCACCTGGCCTTGATGGACAATGCGATCTTTAGGTCGGGTAAGTTCACGACAAAATTTCTGGAGACGTCGTTTGATTTTTCGCTGTTGAAGGAGCACTAGAAGACCAAGGGCGAAAGCTTGCCGGCCGTGCGCTGAAGTCGCGTCGCAAAGGTAAGACGAAAGAGTTATTAGAGGAAGCCACTTCGAAAGAGGTGGCTTTTTCGTTCGTGAGGCTATTCATTACAGTATCTTTAATTATTAAGGCGAACATTAATTACTTTAAGAAAAAGGATTTGCAATGCTGGATGTAAGGTTTTCCAGACTAATGCTATAATTGCTCGAGGGCATTGGTGATAACAGCAACCGCACGCAAATCCGATGCAACAATAAAAGGCTCCAGCAACCCGGAGCCTTTTCAATCATTACAATCTGAATCTTACCTTATTTCTTCCCTGTCTTACTCACCAGTTCATTAACAGGTGTCTTCGGCACCAGCGATTTTGTTGTCTTCTCAACAATTATGTCCTTCGGCAACTTGAAAGAAGCAGACTGTTTCACAGTTTGTGACGTACCGATCTTTATTGTATAGATACCCGCATCCGCCACCCATGATGACAGCTTTGTCTGATACGAAGCGAGGTCGTTGGATGTGATGGTAAAGGTGAACGTCTGTGACTCTCCTGGCTTTAACAATGTCGTTTTCGCAAAAGCTTTTAACTCAGCCGATGGCTTGTCGAGTTTGTTGGTTGGCGCGCTGATATACAATTGAACAACCTCCTTACCGGCTGTCTTTCCTGAATTAGTCACCGTAATGGTAGCGGTCATTTTATCAGTAAAAGTCGGTGAGCTCAACTTCAGGTTACTATAGGTGAAATCGGTATATGACAAACCATAGCCGAATTCATACGCAGGTTTGATACCGAATGTGCTGTAGTATCGATAACCAACATAAACACCCTCTTCATATACCACTTCAGCTTCAAAGGCTTTCTGTCCAAACATGCCGGGCAGCGGTTTATCTTTAAACTCTTTGCCAGGAAAATTCTTTCCTGTCGGATCATCTGCATATGTCATTGGGAAAGTTGTTGCAAGTTTTCCGGAAGGATTCACTTTTCCGCTAAGCACATCCGTCATCGCATTACCGCCTTCGAGTCCCGGTTGCCATGCAAGTAAAATAGCATCCGCGTCATCGCGCCACTGAGATACATCAATAGGACCAGCAATGTTAAGAACTACAATCACTTTTTTATTCTTTGCATGAAACGCATCGGCAACATTTTTGATGAGCGCCTTTTCATTGGCTTTCAAATTATAATTACCATCCACATTTCTATCTTTTCCCTCGCCCGCATTTCTGCCAATGCTGATGATAGCCTGATCGTTGCTACCAGCTACTTTAGCAATCAGATCGGTGCTGATGGAGTACTCTTCCGGCGGTTCAGGTGGATTCATCAACTCCATCATCACATTTCCTTTAGGCCTTTTTGCGATTTCTTGTCCAATATAATTGGTGTAAGAAAGATAGAGTTCACCGTTCGTCGAAAATCCTCCATGGAATAGTCCTTCAGCCAATGAAACAGTGTACATCTTCGTCACATCCCCACTTCCCGTGCCACCGGCAATAAGCTCATAACCCGAGTTTCCCATAAGAGCAACAGAACTTCCAGGAGCAATCGGTAATGCATTATTGTTCTTCAATAGTATCATCCCTTCAGCAGCAGCCTCTCTTGAGATTTGCGCATTTTTCTTTAAGTCAGGGTTATCGGAATATTTATAGCCTTTATACGTGGGAGAAAGAAGTATAATGTTCAGTATCTCGGCGACATTCTGATCAATTATCTTTGTTTCTAACTGTCCCGCCTTCACGGCCTCAAGAATTGCCTGCTTCTGTTGAGGCATACCGGGCATAAGCAAATTATTTCCGGCCTTTATCATTGCTACTGCATCTCTTCCGCCAAACCAATCAGACATCACAAAGCCTTTGAATCCCCACTCCTTGCGTAATATCGTTGTAAGTAGTTCGGGATTTTGCGCGGTGTGGGGACCGTTTACAAGGTTATAAGAACTCATAATTGTCCATGGCTGGGCCTTCCTCACCAGGATCTGCCAACCTCTGAGGTAGATTTCACGCAAAGCTCTTTCGCTTGCAATGGTGTTCACTGTGTTGCGATTGGTTTCTTGATTATTGGCAAAGAAGTGTTTTGCCGAAACACCTACCCCATTACTTTGGATACCGTTAACCATCGCCGCAGCAATGTTTCCTGTCACAATTGGATCTTCTGAATAGTATTCAAAGTTCCTTCCCCCTAAAGCATTGCGTTGGATATTTAAACCCGGTGCCAGTACAATGTCGATACCGTATTCTTTCGCTTCTGTACTAAAGGCAGCACCTACTTTTTTCACAAGTGTGGTATCCCAACTGGAAGCGAGTAATGTTCCGATCGGCCACGCTGTGGCATAGTAGAGGCGCGATTGACCCGCATTAAATGGATGAATACCTGCAGGTCCGTCACAAACAACAAGCGAAGGAATACCAAGTCGGGGAACTCCAACAATAGTTCCTCCGGCGCCGAGCACTCTTTTCTGTGCGTCAGTGGTTTCGCCGCTTGCTCCAGGCATTGGCATACCCGGCAAATTCATACCACCGCCTACCAGAAGGTTTACCTTTTCTTCCAGTGTCATCGCAGATACGACTTCCTGGATTGAGTTTTTTCCTAGTTGAGGCAGATTTTGTGCGTTTACAAGAATGGCAGTACATGTCAATAGACATGCCAGCAACAATCGCTTGAGATCAGTAAACATAATACTAAGTGTTTTGTGAATAAATTAATGAGTCATTATGACACAATGATAGTATATTTGAAGAACAAACCAAAACACTACAAGAATTTACAATTGGCGCATGAAATCAATTCATGCCACTTTAGAAGATCTTTGTATTTTTCGGCATTAATATGATTATCAATGAAACTTAAAACTATAGAAGACTTCTTTCTTCACGGACATCAATTCAACCTCCCAGGGGTTTCCGTTGACAACGTCATCTTTGGATTTCACGAAAATCAATTGAAAGTATTGCTATTGCAGTCGTTGGATAAGAATATCTGGATGCTGCCAGGAGGTTTTGTCGGAAAGAAGGAGCACATTGATGAAGCCGCGTCCCGCATCCTGAAAGATCGCACAGGATTGGATATCATCTTTCTGAAACAGTTTTACACATTCGGTAGTCCTCTGCGATCTAATAACAAGATTCTGGTTAAAGCTCTTGAATCACTAAATCAGAAATACGATAAGGATCATTGGATCATGCAACGTTTCATTACCGTAGGCTATTATTCACTTGTTGAATATGCAAATGTCAATCCTCAACCGGATGAGTTTTCATCCGTATGCGAATGGTACGACCTGGACCCCCTGCCTGAGCTCCTGCTGGATCATAAGGAGATTATCTATAAGGCGCTGGATGAAATGCGGCTCAATCTTAACTATCAACCCATTGGATATAACCTTCTTCCAAAAGAGTTTACAATGAAAAATCTTCAGTCCATTTATGAAACCATCCTCGGCCGAAAGCTGGATCGTGGAAATTTCAATCGTAAAATCCTTTCTTATGATATTCTGGATAAGAAAGAAAAGCACTATTCGGGTGGAGCACACAAAGCACCTTATTTATATAGTTTCAATAAGAAGAAATATTTCAAAGCCCTGGAAAATGGACTCGGAAGGGATTTTTGATTAGTCCTGTGAGGCAGGATTTTCACGAATAAAGAAATTAAAAACTTTTGGCTCCATGAGTTGTCAATCAAAATAAATATTTCTGAGAACGATAGAACTTTTACTTCATCAAATAAAACATTCGCAAATACAAGAATTGGCAGTAATTTTAAATAGTAGATTTTACAATCATTAACAGATATGAAAACGACGGCAAAATCAATACTAATATGTTGCTTGATAGTTACCGCCATTGGTAATTCTCATTTAAGTCTTGCTCAGAAAAACAAAGGAACAATTCTAAAAGCCGGAGCGGCCAAAGTTGATATTACACCAGAGCTAAGTGAATTACCCAAAGGCTATTTAGGTATTTATGACAGGATACACTCAAGGGCTATCGTTGTATCGGATGGAAAAAACATGGTAGCGCTAGTCACAATCGATATTGGGGGAATTTCAAATGAAATGGCTTCGAGCCTGATAAAAAAAATAGGAACCCAAACGGGTATACCTGACCAGAATATTATGCTCACGGCCACCCATACACATAGCGTCCCGTTCCGGATGGGTGGTGATTTGTTTGAGTCTAAAGTGGTGAATTCTGTAAAGTTGGCAAAAGATAGGTTACAGGCCGCCAACATTGGATATGGTGAAGGTGTTTCCTATATAAATGTAAATCGCAATATCATCGATCCCAAAACAAGAAGGTGGTGGGAAGGTCCGAATTACGATGCCCCTTCCGACAAATCCGTTGCCGTTGTCACCTTTGAATCTCTTGATGGCAAACCGATTGCCGTTTATTACAATTACGCTATGCACGCCGTTACCGTTGGTATGCTTGATATGGTAAGTGGGGATGTACCTGGAACCACTTCCAAATACATTGAAGATACCTTTGACGATAAAATAGTGGCAGTTTGGTCGACCGGCGCTTGTGGAGACCAAAACCCAATCTACTTTCAACAGACATATGATTTACGTGAAATAAGGATAAAAGAATATGCCTCCAGAGGAATAGATATCAGCAATAGTATGCCTCCGGGAGGAGAAGGTCTAAATAGAAAAGACGCACAAGTAGCAAAATTGATGGATCAACAAAAACAACTAAT
>JANYDR010000028.1 GCA_025363495.1 Cyclobacteriaceae bacterium
CTCTCTTATTTTGTTTATTGGATAATCAGGGATCTTATCCAGAACATCTCTTAGCCATTCAAATGGATTGATATCGTTGATTTTGCAAGTACCAAGGAAAGAATACAGCATAGCTGCTCGTCTTGCACCGTTGTGTGATCCGGCAAACAAATAGTTTTTTCTACCAATGGCAACAGGCCTGATGGAATTCTCGACAAGATTGTTATCGATCTCAAGTTTACCATCCGTTGCATAGATCATAAGCTTATCCCATCGCTGCAGACTATAATGCAACGCTTCTCCTATGGAGCTTTTCGGTAATACTCATTTGTAACTATCCAGCATCCATGTCTTCAACTCGGTGAGCACAGGTATAGCCTGCTGCTGACGTATAGCATGCCGTTGCTCATGGCTAAGGGCGTCGGATTTCGCCTGTCGTTCCAAGGCATAGAGTTTCTGCATCTCTGTCAGAACATAAGAGGCCCTGGTCAGATCGTTGTCCTTAGCCTCATCGAATTTACGCCGGGAATGCGCCATGCAATGCAGTAGTGTTATATCGGCCTTCTTGTCAAAGTTTTCATATACCGCATAGCCATCGGTTTGCAAAAAACCTTTAAAGTCTTTTAAACATTCACCCGGTCCTTCTCCGCCTCGTCCTTCCCTGTAATCGAACAACACCATTCTTTGGTTCGGTGCATGATACACCCAGTGATATCCCCGATGGCTAGTGCCTTTCTTGTCTTTGTCGAGTACTTTAATTGGTGTCTCGTCCACCTGCAGATAATCCGCTCTCAGCACTTGCTTTTTAAGTACTTCATAAAGGGGATCCAGTAATTCACAAGTGCTTCCTATCCAATCGGTAAGGGTGGAAGATGATAACTTGATGCCTTCACGATCAAAGCGTTGGATCTGTCTGTGAATAGGAAGATGGTCGGTATATTTATCAATAACAATCTGGGCTAACAACCCAGGTCCTGGAATGCCTTTGTCAATGGGACGTGATGGAAGCGTTCCAATTACTATTCCATCACCATCTTTTTTCGCATACTTAGGACGGATGTACTGACGCACAAATAATTTCCCCGGAATACGTTCCAGTTCCTCGGTGATCTCTTCTCCAATCTTTTTTAAGCCGGTGATGTCTTCCTCAGGTTCAATGATGACCTGTTCCCGCGGTAGACCAGCAGGAAGTTTCGTGCGGCCAGTAGCTACCTTCTCCGAACCACTCTTCTTTTCGCGTGTGTACTCAATGGTTTGAACTGTAATGGGCGCGCGCTCAATCTGAAGAGCGGAAGATTCTAATCCTAATGCTAATTGTTCGGGTGAACTGACAGGGATAAAGCGCTCGTGACGTGAACCGTAAACCAGTCGCTTAAGCTGATCTAATTCACCACGGAGATGATTGTAATTAACGAAGAGTTCTTCATATTTTTCCTTATAAGTAACTTCTTCATTTGCCACACTGCAAGATAAAACACATCATCCATTTACAAACGATGTTTGTGAAGATGTATCAAAATTATTTTCATTTAAATAGAAACGCTTACGTCGCCTCACACTCTTCAATGATATCCCCTGGAGAATAAGCATCAACTCACTGCTTTTTAATTCTGAGGATGTCGACAACGGTAGTTCATAAGTCCCTTGTTCCAATCGTTTATAGTACATAGAAAAACCATCACGTTCCCAGAGCAACAACTTTACCTGCGAACGTCTTTTATTAAAGAAGATAAAGACATCTCCACTCAATGGATCTTTCTGTAATCCATCTCTAACCAAACCACTAAGTCCATCGAAGCCCTTGCGCATATCGGTAGGGTGGCGATAAAGAAAGTATCTGCACGATGAAGATAGAGAAAACATCAGGCAAGTAATGCGCGTAAAAGTGAAGCATCTACCCACTGATAGAAGCGCAGCAACTTCCCATCAGCCATCACCAGTTCTGCCACGGGAAAGTGGCGGTGGGTCTCTGGAAGATTTACCTTGATGAAGTCTTCCGATGATGCAGTAGAAGTCTCCTGGCGGTATTTTTTCATCCAATAATGAAAACCGCTATAAGCCATTCCTCGAGTCTTACAAAATGCGTGCTGCGACTCACCACTGGCCTTCCATGATTCAATCATGGAATACATTTCCTGCTTTTTCTCTTCTCTTGATGTCATAATTTGTTTTTGACAGCAAAGAACAGGTTGACTTAATTCATGGAAAAGATGTACTTCAACGGAGGGTTAC
>JANYDR010000029.1 GCA_025363495.1 Cyclobacteriaceae bacterium
CCTGGCCATCCTTATTCTACTTTTTAGTGTACCCAAGTCTTATGCCGAAGGGTATTTTCCATTACCATTAAAAGAAAATGAACATGTAGTTAAAATGATCTCCGCAGTAAAGGGGACTTATCTCGTTTCTAATAATAAAGTATACAAGAAAACGAAAGATGGATTTAATGTTGTTGTTAGTTCACCATCCACAATCAATGACGCAATTATAAACTCTGATACACTATGGATTGCAACTGATGCAGGGTTGTTCCATTCAGAAATTACAACAAATGCAACGGGTTACCAAGACCGCCACATATGAGCAAGTGGATTTTCAGGGATTGATCAGGCGATATATGAAGAAGGATAAAGCAAATCCTATCGAAGGAATTTATTCTGTTTCCGGTGAGGTTATTAAGAAAAGTAAAGGATTGTTGGCCGCTTCCCCAAAAGAAAAAACAAAAGATAGAAGAGAAAACTATGCAAAAGTGGCAATCCTCCACGATCCGGGAAGTACGAGCAGAGAGTACATTGAAATATCACTTGATAAAGAAGTCCCTTACAGCTACTCCATTGTAGGAGAATTCAATTCTTCTGAAAGCGGGAGTTTATTATTCTACAAACACATGGAGGGAAAGGGCAAAAGCACTTCTTTTACTTTTACTGTGGAAAAAAATTCAGATATTCTGGAAGGCATCCGAGTGGATAGTGAAGGAAGTACTACAGTGACGTATAAGCTCACCTACGTGAAACTTTCGACACAGTAATCAACTCTCTACCTCGTCTGTCATCATCTGCTTTTCGTACAGTTCGCGATAGACACCGTTGTGTTCAAGCAAAGCGTCGTGTGTTCCCTCTTCGACAAGAACCCCATCGTTCAGTACTATAATCTTATTGGCAAGTTTTGCGGAAGACACACGATGAGAAATAATAATTGTCGTTCTGCCCTGCATGATTTTCTTCATGCTGTTAAGAATTGTGTTTTCGGTTTTTGTATCAACAGCCGAAAGAGCATCATCCAACATCAGGATTTTAGGTTCCCGCACAATCGCCCGGGCGATGGAAACACGCTGTTTCTGCCCTCCCGACAAAGTAATTCCTCGTTCTCCTACCCTCGTGTTAAAGCCAAGCGGAAAATCCATAATGTTCTGATATACATCCGAATCTTTTGCAGCCTGTATTACTTTCTGCTCCGCCGGAGCAGTCAACCCAAAAGCTATATTATTGAAAATCGTATCACTGAAAAGAAATACATCCTGCGGAACGTACCCAATCTGACTTCGGAGATTGGTAATATTAAAATCCTTTATAGGGATTCCATCAATTTTAATCTCTCCTTCACTCACATCATACAAGCGGGAAACAAGATTTGAAATTGTGCTCTTACCCGAGCCTGTACCGCCTATAATTGCCAACGACTCTCCGGCATTTATCTCAAACGAAAGATTCTTTAATGCTTTAATGCCTGTATCAGGATAGGTGAATGAAATGTTCTGAAATTCAATTTTCCCTTCAATGCTTTGCTGAATATCCTTTTCAGAAACAATCTCCGTTTTTGTTTTAAGAAATTCATTGATCCTTTTTTGCGATGCTTCTGCACGTTGCACGAGACTGCTGGTCCATCCAAGGGATGCTACTGGCCAGGTCAATAAATTTACGTAAATAATAAATTCAGCAATATTGCCAAACGTAAGTGAACCATTGATTACTTCAACACTTCCTTCATAAACAGTGAGAATCGTACTCAGTCCGATAAGCCCAAGCATTAGCGGAAAGAAAAGTGATTGCACTCGCGTAAGACGAAGAGACTGTCTTTTATATTCGTCATTTTCAAGCGTAAATTTTTCTACCGATTCTTTCTCCCTGGTGAATGATTTCAACACACGAATGCCGGAAAATGCTTCCTGAACAAATGTGCTTAACCGGGATTGACTTTTTTGAATTTCTTCTGACCTTCTCTCGATTATATTATTGACATAATAAATACTGAAAGAAAGAAACGGAAGTGGAATAAGTGCAAACAGCGTCAGCTTTACGCTGATCATGAACATAACCGGAATAAGCATGAAGAAGAGCGTGAACAATTGCAACCCATACATGATGGACGGTCCCAGATACATTCTTACCCGTCCTACGTCTTCTGAAATACGATTCATCAGATCGCCCGTATTATTGCGGCGATAAAAACTTAACGGCAAAGTTTGATAATGCTCAAAAACATCATTCTTGAGATCGTATTCAATAAGCCGGCTCATCACGATCAATGTCTGGCGAACGAAATACAAAAATAAACCTCTTAACAAAGCCATCACAAGGATAAGCACAGCATAAATAAGTATGCTTTGAGCGAATACATCAAAAAACTTCTCCTGTGCCTTTGTCTCTCCAAAGGACCGGTAAACCCTGATATTGTCCATGACAAGGTCAATGGAGTGCCTTACCATAGCAGCCGGAAGAATCTGGAATACGTTGGAAATAATAACGAATACAAGGCCCCAGAAGAGGTGCCACTTGTATTTTAAGAGATATTTATTGAGGTGAGAAAGTTCCTTCATGAAAAAGACTGCGGGCGATGGTGTTAAAACGGTACATTCGAATTTTAGTTCAAATCAACCATTTATCCTCTACAAAATGTAACTTGCACCCTTCTTTTTTACCCGTTCCTTGCCATGCTCAATCGCCGTACCCTCCGAATCAAGATTATGCAAAGCTTATTTGCCTATGAGCAATGCAAAGAATCAGATTACCAGATTGCCCTTGAGCATATAGAGGCATTTTTTCAGCCTGACCTCAATTCTATGAAAGTTCAGGACAAGGTGCTGCTGAAAAGCCAGCGCATAATAGCACTCAAACAGTTCGAAAATAAGTTTTTAGGAGAACCCGTTAAAGAAAGTACAGATCCGAGAATTAGCCAGGCAATTGATGAGGCTTATTCATTAAATCAAAAGCTTACAAAAAAAGATTTTGATTTTTTCCGGAAGAACATTGTGCTGGAAGTTGAGAAGATCAGTGTTTTCTATTTTTCCATTTTAAATTTACTGCCTGCCTTTGCTTCAGTCGCCGCGCAGGATAAGAAAATTCCCTCTAAAAATTTTACTTCAAACCCCTTTGTGATTGCTTTGCGTGATAGCCCTGATTTAAAAAAAGAAACGCTAAAATCAGGCGGCGGTTGGGAACAGAAAGTTGATCTTATACGTGGCTGGTTCAGAGACTGTATAAAGCCTGATAAGGAATTTTTGCAGTATGCCAATCTTACATCTCCTGATCTTGATGCTCATAAAGCATTTGCAAAGCATCTTATCCGTAAACTTATTCTTGGTGAAACTGCTATCAATTCTCATTTTGAAGAAGATGATCTGAGATGGGCCGAAGATCATGAGATTGTAAAAAGCATGGCCGATAAAACGCTAAAATCACTGGATGAAAAAACAGGGGCCGTAGAAATTCAAAAACTCTCTCTCGACTGGGAAGAAGATAAAATTTTTATTGAAAAACTTTTTGTCTCTTCCACAAAGCTTGACAAAAGCTATCACGAACTAATTGCCAATAACACCAAGAACTGGGAGGTAGATCGGTTGCCATTAACTGACAGAGTAATCCTTGAAATGGCCATCGCCGAACTTATTGATTTTCCTAACATCCCGGTTAAAGTCACTATCA
>JANYDR010000072.1 GCA_025363495.1 Cyclobacteriaceae bacterium
ATCGTTCAATGAAACAATCGCAGCTTCTTTTGTTGAGGCAGAAGCATTTGCCAGCAAGCATTTGGTAGCGAAGACTGGAATAAGGTCGGAATACAATTCCATGCTTCATCGGGCTTTCCTTGATCCGCGCATATCGCTTGCCTACCGCCCTGGCAAACAGGGACAATTTTCTTTTGCCTATGGAACGTTTCGCCAGTCGGTAAAGAACCAGTACCTGCGTGTCAATACAGATCTTAACAATGAAAGAGCGGAGCATTTTATTCTGAATTATCAAATCATCAATAACAGTCGCACGTTTCGCGTAGAGATATACTATAAGAAGTATTCGGATCTTGTAAAGTTTGCCAATACGGATGGTACTCTCTTAAATAATCTTGGAAACGGATATGCAAAAGGAGTAGAAGTATTCTGGCGCGATAATAAGAGTATTCGCAATGTTGACTATTGGGTTTCATATTCATTTCTTGATACACAACGCGATTATCTGAATTTTCCAAACAGCGCCACACCAAGTTTTGCATCAAAGCATAACTTCTCATTCGTATATAAACATTTTATCAATCCGATCAAATCACAGGTGGGATTTACGTATTCCTACAGCACTGGCAGAACGTATTATAATCCTAATAGTGAAAAATTTAATTCTGACATGACGCCAGCCTATCAGGATCTGAGTGCCAATATTTCCTACCTACCGAAAAACTGGCTAATCATTTACGTCTCTGGTACAAATCTTCTTGGGGCAAATAATATTTTCAGTTATGCGTACAGCAATACACCAAATGCCAGTGGTGTGTATGCGGGTAGACCCATAACACAACCCGCGGCTCATTTTCTTTTCCTTGGTGTATTCATTACTATTTCAAAAAATAAATCGGTTAATCAACTCCCTAACTTATAACAAATCAATTACTACTTAACAATTAAAACATCTGCAAAATGAAAACTTTCACGTTATTATTCCTCGTTATTCTTTCTTCAGTTACCGCTTTTGCTATTGATGCTAAATACTTCGAAACAATGACGAAGAATATTAACCAAGTTTATAATGCTCAGACAATAGAAGAACTTCAGCAAGCCGTGAACGTGTTGGATCGGGTTGGCGGTGCTGAAAAAATAAAATGGGAGCCTTTCTATTACGCAAGCTTTGGTTATATAATGATGGCCAATCGGGAAAAAGATATTGTAAAAAAAGATGTCTATCTCGATCAGGCACAGGTTGCTCTTGACAAAGCTTCAGCTATTGCTGCCAATGAATCTGAGATTGTTGCAATTCAGGGCTTTATCCACATGATCCGTGTCACGGTCGACCCTGGTGCCCGCGGTCAAAAATACTCCACGCTGGCAACGCAATTTTTTGGCAAGGCAAATGGGTTGAATCCGGAAAACCCACGAGCCCTTGCACTTCTTGCGCAAATGCAATTTGGTACCGCACGTTTTTTCAATGCGGCCAATACAGAAGCATGTGAAACGACAAGCAAGGCATTGGAAAAATTCGCAACCTACAAATCCGAAAATCCTCTTGCTCCCGTCTGGGGAAAATCAATGACGGAAGATCTATTGAAACAATGCAAATGATTTTTAAATCTAAACTCGTAAACATCTGAACAGGTGGGAACTTAGTACACAGAGCTCTATCTTTACCCCATGCCGGAATCTAACTCATCCGAAAAATACAAATACCTCGTGGTGGTGGTATATTCCATTGTTGGTGCCACAACCATGACCTATTTTACGTGTCCACCCTGCAGAACAAATGTGGAGAGCTATGCGTGGGTGACATCATTCTCGGTTTTAATATGGTTTTTTCTTTGGGCTGGTAATGACGTCATCACGCATTACTTTAATCGAAAAATTTCCTGGGTAAAGTTTCCTATAAAAAGACTAGCTGTTGGAATAGTCTCAACAGCAGTATATACTGTGTCAGTGGTTTTGTCCATTGATAAATTGTGGAACTGGTTTTCGCCTTTCCGCGTGAGCAATGACAATTGGATTATTGTATTTTCACTTATTATTACTTTCCTTATTTCGTTATTTCTTCACGGAAGGGAATTCTTAATTCAATGGAAAATATCCGCCGTTGAGGCCGAGCGACTTCAGAAGGAAAGCGTGGTAGCCAAATATGAAAGTTTAAGAAGCCAGGTCAATCCGCAT
>JANYDR010000160.1 GCA_025363495.1 Cyclobacteriaceae bacterium
GTTTTTGATCAGGACAGTGTCTTCGAAGAGGTGGACGCGGAATTTTTTGATGCTGATAACGACGGCGATAATGATTTGTTTGTTGTGAGTGGTGGCAATGAATGGAATAATAAATCGGAATACATGCAATCCAGACTTTTCATTAACGACGGATCCGGTAACTTTTCTACAGTCAAAAGAATTCCTGATGTTTTTTTAACTGGCTCTGCAGTTTGTGCGGCTGACTATGATAATGATGGCGATAAGGATGTTTTTTTAGGTGCAAGATCAATACCCTGGAATTATGGATTGAAACCGGACAGTTATCTGTTACTGAACGATGGCAAGGGAAACTTTACCATTGCTGATGACGAAAAAGCCGGCGTGCTGAAAGGACTTGGTTTTATTAAAGAGGCTAAATGGACTGATACCGATAAAGACGGAGATGTTGATCTTGTAATAGCTGCAGAGTGGAGTCCGATTACGATACTTTTAAATGATAAGGGCGAGTTAAGTCTATTGTCACCAGAAAAGAGCGGGCTTGAAAATAGCGAAGGCTGGTGGAATACAGTTGAATCTCAGGACTTTGACGGCGATGGAGATGTTGATTTCATTTTTGGCAATCTTGGACTTAATTCAAAACTTAAAGCAAGCATTGACAAGCCTGTAAAGCTATTTGTTAATGACTTTGATAAGAATGAAAGTATTGATCAGATACTGACACATTTCATTGGAGATAAAGAGTATCCGTTTTATACACGGGATGAAATGACTAAGCAAATGCCCTATCTGAAAAAACAGTTTCTGTCTTATCACAAGTACGCAGAAGCAACACTTCAAGACGTTTTTTCAAAAGAGCAGCTCGCCGGCAGCAAGCAGCTGATAGCCCGTACGTTCGAGCACGTCTACGTTGAAAACCTTGGAGGTAATAAATTTAAGGTAACGCCTCTTCCGAAGTCCACGCAAATCTCTACTGTAAATGCGGTCATCTCGGAAGATATGGATGGTGATGGAAAGCTAGATGTCCTCGTGGCAGGAAACTTTTATCCAGTTAATGTTCAAATGGGTAGATACGACGCCAGCTATGGTCAGCTGCTCAAGGGAGATGGTAAAGGACATTTCGAATCATTACCACCATTTCAGTCCGGCATCTCTATAAAAGGAGAAACCCGCGCGCTGAGAAAGGTCACATTGAATGGTAAGGAGTTCATATTGGCCATTCGAAACAATGATTCTATCGTTTCATTTTCACCTGCGAAATAAACCGGAATGAAGAAATTAATCGGTCTTATCTTGTTTGTTTCAATCTCTGCCTTTTCTCAACAGAAGGATGGATGGACGATTGAAGCTGGCAAGATAGACCCTGCAAATTATTATGGAGTTACGGTTGCCAATGGTATGATTGGCATTGTATCCTCCCCTGAGCCGATGAAAGTCAAAGACGTTGTACTAAATGGTGTATTCGATTATTACCAAAGAGGCCGGGTTTCGAATATTCTTAAGACATTCAATCACGTCAACATGAACCTGGATGTTGATGGTAAGAGGATTGGGATAAAAGACATTTCAAATTACCGTCAGACACTTGATATGAAGAAAGCGATTCTTCTTACGACGTTTGATGTAGGCGATAAACTTGCCGTCAAACATTCTCTCATGGCACTACGCCATTTGCCTTATACTGCCATGTCGATAGTTGAGATCACAGCAAAAAAAGATGTTGTTGTTACGCCGATGAGTGTAATTGAAGCTCCATCTCATCTGATTGATGTTCATAATTTATTCAGTGAGATAGACAGGCCACATGTCAAAATTCCATTAATGACTTCGGTGGGAAGAAGTCCATCCGGAAAGCATACAGTAGCAGCCAGCAATAGTATTATTTTTTCGGAGCCTCGTGGTCAGGAGCCAGATCTGATTCATGAAGACTGGGATTATAACATGCACCTCATGAAGTTTACAATGGCTTTGAAGGCAGGGCAAACGTATTCTTTCGCTGTAGTGTCTTCAGTGGCCTCAACGGAGCATTATAAAGATCCAATGAATGAAGCGGAGCGTCTCACAATTTTTGCGAGACTTGAAGGTACTGATAGACTTTTACAACGACATTTAGCGGAGTGGGAGAAGCTTTGGAAAGGTGATATTATAATACAGGGAGACTTGGCAGTTCAAACGGATGTACGATTTGCGTTGTATCATTTGTATTCGTTTGCCCGGGCAGGCACAGGATATAGTTTATCACCAATGGGTTTGTCAGGTCTTGGTTATAATGGTCATGTGTTTTGGGATACGGAGCTTTGGATGTATCCACCCCTGCTATTATTTCAACCCGACATTGCAAAATCAATTTTGGAATACCGCTTTAACCGGCTTGCAGCGGCAAAGCAAAATGCGTTCTCTCACGGATACCAGGGCGCAATGTTTCCCTGGGAATCATCAGATGAAGGAAGTGAGGATACACCTGTCTGGGCATTGACCGGGCCATTTCAGCATCATATTACAGGTTGCGTAGGCTGGGCATTCTGGAAATATTATCAGGTTACAAAAGACAAGCAATGGCTTCGTGATCGTGGTTACCCCGTGTTAAAAGAAGTTGCTGATTTTTGGGCAAGTCGCGTTGAACGAAAGGGACCTGGACGTTATGAAATCAACAATGTGATCGGGGCGAATGAGTGGCAGGAGAATATAGATAATAACGCGTTCACTAATGGAATGGCAATTACCGCCCTTCGATATGCAACCCAGGCCGCAAAAGAACTTGGAATTGCTCCAAATGCTGACTGGGAATTGGTAGCGCAGAATATTCCAATTCTTAAATTCCCTGACGGAACAACGAAAGAGAATGCAACCTATGACGGGGTTGGTATCAAACAGGCAGATGTTAATTTACTTTCTTATCCCTTGGATATTATCAGCGATAAAGCACAAATTGAAAAAGATCTTCGGTATTACGAACCGAGATATTCAATAGATGGTCCGGCAATGGGAAACTCTGTATTGTCAACTCTTTATTCCCGCATTGGAAATCTCGACAAGGCTACTGAGCTGTTTGCGAAGGCATATAAGCCGAATGAAGTTCCGCCATTTGGAGTATT
>JANYDR010000184.1 GCA_025363495.1 Cyclobacteriaceae bacterium
TACGAGATGGATGCGTCTGATAAGCTCGGGTTTTACCAACTGAACATTAAAACCACGCGCAATGGACAAAGCTACAATTGTCCGGCTATGAATTATCCCTCTGTTCAAGAAAAAAATCGACCGATCAATGCTCCGCCACTCTTTTTTGTGAACGGAGAAACAGCTGAGATCATCGTCAAAAATACTGGGAAAACTCCAACCTCGATCCACTGGCACGGATTAGAGCTCAGTAATGCAGCAGACGGAGTTCCAGGTGTTACTCAAGCTCCGATCATGCCTGGAGAAAGCTACACCTATACATTCAAGATTCACCAGGATGGAACTTACTGGTATCACCCTCATACTTTGCAAGAGCAACAAGCTCGTGGTCCTTTCATCATCTTTCCCAAGGGCAGCGATCCTGTTTTCAACAACATCAACACGAAGTACCAGCATGATCAGATTTTACTTCTTACGGATTATATCAATCTTGATCCAGAAAAAGTTTTAGCACGGTTGCAACAAAATTCGGGCAATATGCAGTTTGACGGAAAACTCTTCAATGACCTGTGGACCGCATTTAAAACAGAAGGAAAAAAAGGTTTTTTACGAGCCTTTCAAAATCTTCGCAGCATGGGCATGTTCTCGATGGATAAGGCCGATGTTTACTACAATAATTTTTTCATGAACGATGAAGACTGCCTCAATTGCGGTAAAAACAAAACCAATTCCTATGACCAGAGTCCCATTAATTTTGGTGGAGTCAAAGCTGGTGAAAGAATTCGTTTGCGCATTATCAATGGATCATCCTCATCTTATTTTTACTTAGATTATGCCAACAATAGCAAACTCGACGAGCACGATAAAATGCCGATCACTATTGTGGCGAAAGACGGAAAAAACGTACAGCCAGTAGAAGTAGATCAACTTTATATGGGGATGGGTGAATGCTATGACATCATCCTTGAAGTACCTGAAGCAAAAAAAGGATACGAACTTCGACTGAAATCCATCGATGATCAATTCAATAAGCGCCTCGCTCGCGTGATCATCGGGGAAAACCAGGATAACTCCAATATTCAAGAAGCTCGCGATGTTCCTGTCACAACTTTCGGAGATATTCCTGCTGACAGTACAGTTCAGGTGAACTACGACATGCTGAAATCTTTGAATCCGGCGCCTATTGATCAAAGTTTACCGATCAAGTATTACGAGTTTGAGCTCATGGGCAATATGGAAAACTATTACTGGCAAATGAAGGGCGTGAACGGAACCAAGCTCGAGTATCACGGCGACATGGCTTATGCGATGATTCCGCAAAATAGCCGTATCCATGTGACCGTTCACAACACCATGAAGATGGGCATGATGAATCATCCGATGCACTTGCATGGGCAATTCTTCCGCCTAATCAAAAAAACAGATTCACCAGCAGAAGCACAAGACAAAGCCTTCATGCACACAGCTACGGTATTCCCAGGTGGAGACTTAGAGCTTGAGTTTTACTCAGGCAATCAGGGTTCGTGGATGTTCCACTGCCACAATGTCTATCATATGTCGAACGCCATGATGGTGGCCTTTATGACAGAAGGAACTTCGATGGATATGCCGATGCCAGAGCATTCGGACCACATAAAAAATGAAATGCCGCCAATGAACATGAGCAATTATTCCGATGAAATTTCCTCGTTCATGGCTGATATCGGAGCTGGTCCTCTTTCGCAAAACGCGAAACTCACATACATTTCGCCAAACGGAAACAAAGGCATGCATGAATTTGATTTGTCTTTTGACCGCATGACAAAGCCAGATAATGAGTTTATGGAAGCCAAAGGGTCCTATTTATACTGCTATGAACCTAATAAATGCGTCACTCTAAATTTGGATTGGCACCAGTACTCGAAGGACGGGCATGTTGTTGAGTCAGCTCTATCGCCTGGAGTTGGCTATATGCTACGGCCATTCAATAATAAAATTTTGACTGCCAATTTAGAGGTTTATGCTGATGAAGAGATCCGTGCTTCATTATCAAGTGAAATTCCTGTCGCGCCCTATACTTCACTCATCGGCGAAGTCGGCTGCGAAGGAAGGTTTTGTAAGGACTTGGAGGCTGAGCTCAGCCTTGAAATCAG
>JANYDR010000202.1 GCA_025363495.1 Cyclobacteriaceae bacterium
GTCCATATGCCGATGACTCCGTCACTTTGAGCAATAATTTTTGCCTGCTCCTTACTAATGAGCCGCGGTCTCATCATGTTTGCCATGGAGGTGTTCTGACCCAATTGAGTGTCGAGGCCAGTGTGAGAAATGATGACTGGACGAGTAGTGACCTTGAGCGCGGCAGCTACCGTCTCGGCATTAGCGTGTGATAGGTCGACAAGAATTCCTAACCGGTTGCATTCCTTTATAACTTCCTTGCCAAAAACGGTAAGGCCGCCCCAGCGTGGTGGATTAGTGAATACGTCACCAAGTGGCACGGACGCATCATTGTCATGAAGCAGTGTGAGATGTCGCAAGCCTCTCTTAGATGCCTCCTCAAGTCGCTCCAACTTTCCTTCCAGAAAGTGACCACCTTCGACGGATTGAATGACAGTCGGTTTATCGTTCTTGTGCGCAGCATAAAGATCTGCCAGATTAAGGCTCCGCGTGATCTTATTATTTGATAACTGCTTATCCAGAGATGCCATAGCATTTTTGAAACGTTCATACGCTTCACCGGGGCTGTTTAATTCGGGCCGGTCTACAGCGAACGTCATACAAACTGATGATAACCCTGAACGTTTCAATTCACTAGCCATATCTAAACTTGGGCCGGGAACTTCGGTCGCGTTGAATGGAACATCAATATGATTATGTGTGTCGATGCCCATTGTCGAGGCTACAATCTTTGATACCCTGGGATCAATCTCATCGACAGCCCACGTTGTCAAGGGACTAAATAGCATCGTCGCACCTGTCCCTGCAATGACGGTGACAAACTTCCGGCGGGAATATTTAGTTTGGAATTTCACGATGATCTGTAATAATGCAATAATATTTATTTAGATATTTTATCAACCTCAAGATTTTTAAATAGACTGGAGATTCACCTTTAAAAGGTAATCGCGCTGGTAAGCTATAATTCCTTTTAGCCGATGAACTTCACTTTTAGCTCTTTGAAGACGTAGCCGGGTCGCTGCAAGATGTTCGTGTTTAACCTTTAGCTTCTTTTGCAAATCATCTACCAGGGCTTCCACATCTTGAGGGCCGCCAACAATTTTCATCTTGTTTTTCATTGAATTAAATCAGATATTATTAATAACTCAGTCCCCTTGTCACTGATCTTTGTTTTGCTACGAATCTTGCCAAACAACCCTTTCAAGCCTCATCTATCACTTCTCATCGCTCGCTTGTTAGACAACTCAAGACGGTATTTTATTCCCGGAGTTCGTCGGAACCTAAAAGAATTTTTGATAGGAAAGCAATGCCTGTCCAGCATGTGAGGTTATTCAATTAATGAGTAAAGATTATTATGGACCTTTGGGAATAGCCAGGGTGTCGGTTTGGTCTAATGCAAGGTAACGTCTAGGAAAAGTTTTACCTCCTATATAGATTGTGCTGTGAACACTTATAAAAACTAAAATTTATCTTATGAGTATCAAAACTTGTAAAGCCCCTATTTTAATTTATTTGATCTTGGTGATGTTCTATGAAGGCCATTCACAAGTCGCCAACCAAGTAGTGAGCAATGACAAAACAACAAAGAAGAAAGTGATGCTCATGAATCGCATTGGGCCTTCAGTTTCGGAACTTTACATTTCCAATACTGATGGGACGGACGAGCACAAGTTATTCACGACTTCAGGCTTTGATTATCATGCATCATTTTCAGCAGATGGTAAGTGGATTATTTTTACTTCCGAACGGAATGGCTTGGGTCAATCTGATATTTATCGTTGTCATCTTGACGGAACAGGTTTAGAACAACTCACTGACAATCCCGCCTTCGACGACCAGGCTTCACTATCACCCGACGGAAAGACTTTAGTATTTGTTTCGTCCCGCGAAAACAAAACAGCCAATATCTGGATCATGGATATGAAGACACGAAAGATTGAAAATCTTACTAGCAAGTCAGGTATCAAAGGCGATCCAATGAAACCTAATTCTTTCCTGAGGCCGGCATGGTCGCCGGATGGAAAGTGGTTGGCGTTTTCATCAGATAGAAATACAGAATGGAAAGGCCATGGTAATGGTTCGGGTTGGGAACACGTGCAGGAACTTCACATTTATATAATGAAGCCTGATGGCACAGGACTTAAGAACATCTCACAAGATGGTGTATGCTCAGGCTCGCCGAAATGGTCAGCCGATGGAAAAAGAGTACTATTCTATGAGGTGTCTGTTGAAGATACCTGGAATGCCAGAACTTCGTTTGGAGCGGGAAAGGCGGTCTCTCAGATTGTATCGGTTGATGTGAATACTGGAGATCGAACTGTGCATACAACTGGCCCTGGTTTGAAATTATTACCACACTATATAAGTGCCGATAACATCGGATATTTAGTCAAAGCTGGGGGAAATGAAGGAATAGGATATACCAATGGTTCTTCTATCAAAGGAAAATTGCGCTCTCCGTCATGGTCGGCGAATGGAAGCAAGGTGATCTATGAAAAACAGGATTGGAAACCAAAGAACCAGAATCAATTGCTTTTTAGTTGGGATTCAAATTATGAATACAGATACACGGATGTTTTTCCGAGCTTTTCGATTGATGACAAATTATTGCTCACTGAAAAAGATGACAACTCGTCTGTTGCTATCATGGATGCCGACGGGAGCAACAAGAAAAGAATATTCAATGCAAGTGGCGGCGAGGCTTTTTCTCCATGTTGGTCCCCTGATGGACAATGGGTGGTTTTTGGATTTGGAGGCTATTTTCAAAATCGAAAAACGCGGGCGGCAAAGCTCATGATGGTTAAGCGAGATGGGACAGAACTGAAAGATCTTACTGGTGGAACGCCCAACGCGGGATTTCCTAGTTGGTCACCTGATGGTAAAAAGATAGTGTATAGAATCTGGAGCAAAGAGGAAGTGGGTTTGCGAATTATGAATTTAGAAGATCATTCTGTAAAAACCCTAACCGACGAATATGATAACGTTCCCTACTGGTCGCCCGATGGTACGAAAATCCTATTCACCAGAAAGCACGAGGGTAATAATTTTGACATTTTCACTATCAAACCGGATGGCACAGATTTGCGACAACTGACTACGTTTCCCGCTAATGATGCTCACGCGGTTTGGACTGCAGACGGCAAACAAATTATGTGGAGCTGCGGCGATTATGGTTTTAAAGAGGAGGCAGCACTGAGCGATAATACTTTTCAACCATATGGAGTCATTTTTATGATGAATGCTGATGGAAGTAATAAGCACCCATTAACGGATAGTATTTGGGAAGATTCCATGCCTTGCTTTGCGCCAGTGAAAAAATAGCTATTGAAACGTCTGGTCAGTGATTCATATGAGTGTTGGATCTGCCAGGATGTAAAGGTCAGCAGTTGCGTTTGTTTGAAATTAAAATACCTTCTTATAAGCATCCGAGGTTTTGCTTAAAATTATTTACCTTCGACATCGAATTCGTTCTTTAAATGACTGCAAAATCGATCAAACGAATGGAGACCTTTCAAACGAAACAACGCTAAGCGATTCTCTTAACAAAGCATTTGGTGGGACATTTCCAATGGGCGACATTCATAATGAACTCGATAACAAGATTGGAGTGAGATTCTGGTATTGCTACGATTCGAATTCACAGAAATATTTTCTTGCGGCCGAGAAAGTTGATACCTATTCCTATCCTCAGCCAATAACGTTGTAAACGTGATCACTTATGGGCTTTATAGCGTTGGATTATGGAAACTGTCAGTACGCAGACGATGATTATGGCAAGGTGTATGAAAAGTGATTCCGATTCGGTTGCATCAAAGACCATTCACCGGATACTTATGCTTTCACCGAAAATACCGCTGAGGTCTGTTTCATCTTTCAATTTTCTCATAACAAGGGGGTTTAAGTAGTGCCTGCCTATGAAGCTGGTCCGGAGGTGACAGCTAGTCAGTCCGATATGAATTTAATAGTTCTCCGAATAATGTCAATACAAAACCTAAGTAAATTGAGAAGGAAACCTAATTAGTATGAGATGGGAACCTATTTCATAATTCCAAAAAAGAAAAGCTAACAAAACGTAAATATTGTTGTAGCAGCAAAATCTCAATTTGAGATACTCACCATTACGGTACACTGACCAAGAAAGATTTCGAACATGAACTAGATTTCATTCATACGCCGTGGCGCGCGGGCGTCCACAAAGGGCGCGTCGTAAGGCGATGGAATGTGCGGTGGTCGGAACGCGGGCTGATGAGGAGTGAGAGTGCATCGCTGCGCAGCCTTCGTGGTTCGGGGTTCTTTTGTTACTTTTCTTCGGGCAAACAAGGAAAGGTAAAATCAAATAATCAGGAAGAACTTTATTAGTTGCCAGCGATAGTGCCATTATTATTGAGTTCACGGTCTGAAGATTGCTTATATGAGGGAGACATCCCGACGCGTCGGCCCCGCGCTGATCT
>JANYDR010000208.1 GCA_025363495.1 Cyclobacteriaceae bacterium
GAATGATCAACAAGTGGAAAGTAAATCCACTTGTCTTTTTGGCTCAACTTTTTGAAGCTCTGCTAAAAGTCTTCAAATATCAATTTTTCCTGAAAATGAGTTTTTAAGGGACGACTAAATATAAATTATATTATCAGATCCAAGTGGTCTAGCGATTACTGATCACTGAATACCGAATTACTGATTCACCCGCTTCATCCAAACATAAAATGGAATTCCCGCAAGGATAGCAATAAAACCCCAATACACCGTCTCCTGGCCCGAGCCAAGAATAGCCCACATTGAAAATACAAAAGCAAGGAACGCTACTATTAATTTGCTGATCGACTCCTTTTGCCAGAATTTATTCTGAAGAAGGATTACCCCATAGGCCGTCGCAGAAAAAAGATACGGAACCAAAACAGCGATCGTTGTCATCAGTACCATAAAGGTGAATGTATCCGTAAGTCCTTTTGTAAAATTTGTCATCATCAGTGCGGAGATGAGCACGCTGGAGATGACAATTCCCATTGCCGGCGAACCTTTCTTATTATCTTTTTTAAAAATGACCGGAAACAAATTATCTCTTGCCACTGCGCGTGGCATTTGTCCCTGCAACAGTATCCAACCGTTCAACGCCCCGAACGTTGACACAATTGCTCCAGCAGCAACCCAGTATCTCGCACTATCTCCCCAGATCAAAGCGGCAGCATCAGCAAATGGCGCGTTTGAATTTTTTAATTCCATGACAGGTATCATTCCCATTACTGCCACTGATCCAAGTACATAAACTAAAATTGTCAACACGGTTCCAATCATCGTAGCACGTGGAATCGTTTTCTCAGGATCTTCAATATCCCCGGAAGGAATTGTTGCACTTTCCAAGCCGAGAAATGCAAATAATGTTAATGTTGCTGTTGCTGTTATTGCTGAAAAATTTGAAACTCCACTAATATTAAAATCATTAAAGTTATCGACGTTCATATAAAACAGACCTACGATAGAGACTAAAATAAGCGGCGTCAGTTTTAAAATCGTAGTAATGATCTGAACGCGGCCAGCTTCTTTAACTCCAAGTGTATTCACCCAGGTAAGAAGCCAAACTGCGCCCAAACCTGTGCCAACAGACAAAAGCGAATTCGTAGCAAGCACTGGAAAAAAAACAGTTGAATAACTCACAAACGTGACAGCGATAGCAGCATTCGTACACCATATCGAAATCCAATAGCCCCACGCGACAAGATATCCGGCGAAATCTCCGAGACCTGTTCGAGAGTAAGCATAAGGTCCGCCGAGTGCGTCCGGCATCAGCTTACTTAGGTTACTATAAAGGACTGCCAATACAATTGCTCCCGCGGAAGAACCAATCCAACCCAACAAACCAATAGATCCAAAAGCTGCAAGAGAAGCAGGAAGCAAAAAAACCCCTGAACCAATCATGTTTCCCACCACCAAGGCTGTGCTGGTCCACAAGCCGATTTTCCCAGTTTTTGCTTGGCTCATTTGTACTGTTTAAGTGTGAATATCAAATCCTTTGCTAAGTTGACAATTGACAACAATTACCATAATAAGCGGTTTACTTTGTCAATTGACTATTGTCAACTGTCAATTTCTGCGCTACTTCTTAACTGGGGCATACATATAATCCACCGTCACATTCAACATCGCCTTTAATCCATTCACAAAACTTCTTTCATCAATAAAAAAATCCGGAGTGTGATGGGATGGCACTTTTGTTGGATCTGAATCAGGTGGCATTGCTCCAACCATAAAAAAGAATCCAGGTATTTTCTGCTGGTAAAAAGCAAAATCTTCTGCTCCGGTAATTGCGTGAACATTGATCACGTGATCTGCTCCGACTGCTCTGACGAGAGATGGCACAGACTTGATAGTAAGTGTCGGATCATTGTACGTAACAGGGGTTCCTCTCCGTATAGTGACTTCGGCTGTTGCCCCAGCACTCTCCGCAATTTTTGTTGCTGTAAGTTTGATCTTGTCATGGATTTTATCCTGCATCGCCACGTCAAGTGTGCGAATGGTGCCAGCGAAGTAAGCTTCTTCAGGAATAATGTTTTCACGAATACCTGCTTTGATTAATCCTACGCTGATAACAGCTGCCTCTTTTGTTAAATCCGTCTGGCGACTGATAATTGTTTGAAGTCCCATGATGATCTGTGATGAGACAACAATTGGATCAACGCTGCTCCAAGGTGAAGCCCCGTGCGCCTGAACTCCTTTTACTTTAATCGAATAATTATCTGCAGCAGCGAGCATGCCTCCTGATTTATAATTTAACGTACCAAGCGGCGACACAGAAGAAATGTGCAATCCAAAAATTACTTCCGCTTTTGGATTTTCAAGCACACCTTCTTTTATCATCAACGCTGCTCCACCTTCTTCACCAACAGGTGCGCCTTCTTCAGCGGGCTGAAAGATAAACTTGATGGTACCCTTTAAGTCTGCTTTGTCTTTGCTGAGTATTTCAGCAACGCCCATCATGATTGCTATATGTGAATCATGACCACATGCATGCATTACGCCCGTCTCAACACCATTATATTGAGTCTTTACTTTCGACATAAACGCCAGGCTGTTGCGTTCTGTCACAGGCAATGCATCTATGTCTGCACGAAGGGCAATGACAGGTCCGGGTTTGGCTCCTTTAAGTATGGCTACCACTCCGGTTTTTGCGACAGGATATTGCACTTCAAGTCCCAACGACTTCAAAAAGTCAGCAATGTATTTACCAGTATTTGTTTCTCGGTTTGATAGTTCCGGAAATTCATGAAAGTGACGACGCCATTCTATTACTTTGGCTTCTTCATCTTTCGCTTGCTGATCAAGCTTAGCCTGGAGTTTTGGATTCACTTGAGCAACGCTGCTGAGCACAACAAAGGATAGCAGAAAGGAAAATAACTTCTTCATTTTGGTTTAGGTTTAGTGTGTTCACCCTGCCCTCTTCTAAGGAGAGAGTTTCGTGAGGTTCATTTTTTTAAATACATATAATCAACAGTCAGGTCTAACATTGCTTTCACTCCAGTGATGAATCCGCTTTCGTCGATATAAAAATCTGGTGTATGATGTGATCCTGCTTTTGTCTTATCCGCGGGCATTGCTCCAACGGAAAAGAAAAGTCCGGGTACTTTTTTTTGATAAAAAGAGAAATCTTCAGCACCTGTTCCTGCTTTTACATTAACAACGTTATCAGGACCCACAGCCTTTCTTAAGCTGGGGAGCATTTTTTCTGTTAATGATGGATCGTTAAATGTTACGAGCTCCTGCTGCTCTATGTAAACTTCCGCTGTCGCGCCGGCGCTTTCCGCAATTTTAGTGGCTGTCCGTCTTATCCTTTCATGAATGGATTTTTGCATAACCGTATCCAACGTGCGGATCGTCCCGGAAAAATTTGCCTCTTCCGGTATAATATTTTCACGAATGCCTGAATTAAATCTACCAACCGTAATCACCGCAGCCTCATTTGTTAAATCGCTTTGGCGACTAATGATCGTCTGAAGTCCCATGATTATTTCCGATGAAACCATGATCGGATCAACACCGCTCCAGGGAGAAGATCCATGAGCTTGTCGTCCCTTTACTTTAATATAAAAGTCATCATTAGCGGCTGCACTGCCACCGGCTTTATAAGAGATCACGCCAATGGGAGTTCCGGAACTTATATGTAATCCAAATATCACATCGACATTAGGATTTTTTAATACACCCTCCTTCACCATCAGATTTGCTCCACGATCTTCACCAACAGGCCCACCTTCTTCCGCAGGTTGAAAGATGAACTTGATCATTCCTTTTAAATCACTCTTGTTCTTCACCAGAATTTCTGCCACTCCCATTAGAATGGCAACATGAGAATCGTGACCACAGGCATGCATCACTCCGACTTCCTGACCATTGTAAATTGCTTTTTCTTTTGAGGCAAAAGGTAAATTGCTACGTTCAAGTACGGGCAAAGCATCCATGTCAGCACGTAAAGCAATGACAGGTCCGGGCTTGCCGGTTTCTAATAATCCAACAACACCGGTTTTAGCAACACCGGTCTGAACTTCAATGCCAAGTTTTTTAAGATGTTCGGCTACATAGGCGGCTGTTTTAAACTCATTAACTGATAGCTCAGGATATTGATGAATGTGTCGTCTCCATTCTATTACTTTTGGTTCAATTTCTTTTGCTTGTGTATCGAGTTTGGATTGAAGCTTTGGATTGACTTGCGAGAAGCCAGAAAGAATGAAAAATGAAAAATGAAAAATGAAGAATGGTAGCCAATTCAGCTTTTTAGTTCTGCTCAAAGTTGAAACAACACGCATTAAGAATGTAGTGGAGCACATTTTTAATTCCTTCATTTTTTTATTTTTCATTTCTTTTGATACATATAATCCAGTGTAAGAGTCGTCAGGGCTTTCACTCCGGTAACAAATGCTCTTTCATCAATCATAAAATCTGCTGTATGATGAACAGGATTTTTT
>JANYDR010000221.1 GCA_025363495.1 Cyclobacteriaceae bacterium
ATTTAATAAAGGAGTTCTGGGGGATGATGCTGTTTATTTTTCAGATAAGAAAAAATTGGTTGAATGTTTTCAGATGATAGATCAATTGATTGAGAAGAATGGGGAAGAATTCAAGGACAAAAATTTTGATAAAATAACCAGCGTCTACAATTGGGAGAATATTACGACGCAACATGAAGAGCTTTTTCGGTTTTTGATGAGGTAGGATGATGCATTCCTTCGTGGTCTCTGCTGTTAAGTGCCGCTGGACGGGTCTTGACCGCAACAAGAGTTATGTTTGTTAGATAGAATTTCGCAGATCGAATATTCCCGGATTTTCGCTTAGCTCTTAGAATTCTGTGAATCTGCGGGATTTTATGAAAAAACCGCATTTAGTATCAATTTTTGCACTGGTTTGAAGTTATGCGAAGTATTGGCCGATTTGGCTAATTTTGAAGTTCATGAAATACCGGTTTTCAAGATATTTAAGGTTCTTGATCTTCCTTGGGGATATTCTAGTCCTCAACGGACTTTTTGTTACGCTATACTTCACCGGCCACTTCGTTGTTGACACCTGGCAGCGTTCATGGTTTCTCTTCCTGGGGATATTAAATGTTTCCTGGCTGGTAATCATTTTTTATACAAATCCCTACAAAGTTTCGCGGGTCTTTAATTTCGTTAAGATTATCGGCGAGATCGTCTATACTGTGTTCCAGCATTTCCTGGTAACGTGTACGGCAATCTATTTGCTCGATTTTGAGCTTGTCCACAAATGGGGGCCACCCCTTGTTTATTCTGTATTTTTATTTTTTGTGTTGCTCTGGCGACTCATGTTCTTTTATTTCTTACAGATCTACAGATCCCGGGGATATAATTTTCGTTCCGTTGTTGTCATTGGATATGGTGCCATTTCCCGGCAGATGGAATATTTTTTTAAGATGCATCCGGAGCATGGTTACCGTTTTATGGGATTCTTTGATGATGGCCACACCAATCCAAAGATCCTTGGAAAAGTCAGTGAGATAGAGGCCTATCTTAAATCCAATCCAACGGATGAAATCTATTGCTGTCTTCCGTACATTAAGTATGGTGCTATTAAAAAAATTATAGACATCGGCGAAGAGCGATTCATTAAAGTTAAGCTCATTGCTGACTACCGAGCATTCTCGTTTAAGGGACTGGAACTCGAACGTTACGATCATATTCCCGTACTCAATGTCACATCCATGCCGCTGGATGATAGAAGAAACCAGGTCATGAAACGTGCCTTCGACCTTATTTTCTCAGGATTTCTCACCATTATTATTTTCTCGTGGCTGTTCCCGTTAATTGCTCTTGCTATTAAGTTGGATTCACGAGGCCCGGTGTTTTTCCGCCAGCGTAGAACAGGTCAGAATAACAATGAATTCTGGTGTCTTAAATTCAGAACAATGCAGGTCAATGATCAATCGGATCATCAGCAGGCTTCACGCAACGATTCCCGCATTACCAGAATTGGTAATTTTCTTCGTAAAACGAGTCTCGACGAATTACCTCAGTTTTTAAATGTCCTCGGTGGCGAAATGTCTGTTGTTGGTCCAAGACCACATATGTTAAAGCACACCGAAGAGTATTCAAAAGTGATCGGGAAATTCATGGCGCGCCATTTTGTAAAACCTGGAGTTACAGGATTAGCTCAAAGTAAAGGTTATCGGGGAGAAACGAAGACAATCCTGGATATGAAAAACCGCGTTAAACTCGACCGGTTTTATATCGAAAACTGGTCATTCCTTCTGGATATAAAGATCATTATTCAAACTGTCTTTGAACTTCTGCGGGGAAGCGAAAAGGCTTATTGATTTGTATGATTTCGTTGACGCGCCTGGCTGTTTTTTCATTTATTGCTTTCCTGATTTCCTTTTTGCTATTCCCGGTTATTATTAAAATCTTTAAGCAGCTCAAATGGTTTGATGCTCCGGGAACGCACAAGATCCATTCTGATTTTGTTCCGTCAATGGGAGGGGTAGCGATTCTAGTAGGTGCCTTCCTGGCATTGATCATGACGTTGCCATTTTTGCAATGGATAAGCATGAAGTACTTTTTTATTTCTGCTTTTCTTATGTTCTTAATTGGTCTCAGGGACGATGTGCTTGCCTTGAGTCCGCGACAAAAATTATTCAGTCAGTTTCTTCCGGTCTTTGTCCTGGTGTTTTTAGATCATCTCATGCTTGTTTCTCTTTATGGATTCGTGGATGATGTATATTTTTCCCCGCCGGTGGCTTACTTAATAAGCCTGTTTACTGTCATAATAATAACTAACGCGTATAATCTGATTGATGGCATTGACGGGCTTGCAGGCACAATAGGATTATTGGCTCTGTTTTTTTACGGTGTATGGTTTTTTGTGGCCGGTCAGCCGTACTTAAGTCTGGTTGCATTATGTTTTGCGGGCGCCTTGATAGCGTTTTTGCTTTTCAACTGGCAACCGTCCAGGATTTTTATGGGAGATACAGGTGCTCTGACAGTAGGATTGGTTTTGTCGTACTTCTCTATCAGGTTTATCAATTTCAATTTTCAATTGCCGGTTGATCACATTGCAAAATTTAACGCTTCGATTTCCACGGCAGTTTGTGTTATGATCATACCTGTTTTTGATACGCTCCGGATAATTATTATTCGCCTTCGGAATAAACAATCCCCGTTTCATGCCGACCGCAACCATCTTCATCACCGGCTTTTGGCTTTTGGTTTTTCTCACTCTACGGCCGTAAAATGGATCACTGGAATTAATCTTTTCTTTATAAGTCTGGCTCTTTTGCTAAAATCCCAGCCTGACGTGGTATTATTGCCGATTGCCATAATGATCTGTCTGATCATTAGCTTTGTGCTGAAAAAAAAGCAGCAGTCAATACTCAATTCGTTTAACAATGCTTGAACAAGTAGAATCCCTGAAGAAAGAAATACAGTCATTTCAACCGGTAACGTCTATCGAAGTTGAGTCTTTTCGTCTGAAATATCTTAGCCGTAAAGGAATCATTCCGCTGTTGTTTGACGATTTGAAGACTCTTTCCCCTGAAAAGAAGAAGGAAACGGGAAAGCCCCTTAACGAGCTCAAGCAGCTTGCGGAGACGAGACTAAAAGAGTGGAGTTCTATCGGGGAGAAGAGTGAAGCGAGTCAAACGGATATCGATCTGACACTGCCTCCGGTCCCAAATAAAATCGGGAGCCTGCATCCCTTGAATCTTACACGCTATCATATTATAGAGATTTTTGAACGCCTTGGTTTTAATGTTGCTGATGGTCCGGAAATTGAAGATGATTGGCATAATTTCTCAGCACTTAATTTTCCTGAGAATCATCCTGCACGTGAAATGCAAGATACGTTCTTTATTTCAAAAAATCCGGACATGCTTCTTCGGACGCATACTTCCAATGTGCAGATTCGATTGATGGAAAAACAAAAGCCCCCCATTCGCGCCATTATGCCTGGACGGGTTTATCGCAATGAAGCAATCTCAGCCAGAGCACATTGCTTTTTCCACCAGGTAGAAGGATTGTATGTTGATAAGAATGTGAGCTTCGCGGATCTGAAGCAGACTCTTTATCATTTCGCAAAAGAAATGTTTGGTAAGGACACGAAGATCAGGTTAAGACCTTCCTTCTTCCCATTCACTGAGCCCAGTGCAGAAATAGACATCTCTTGCTTCATTTGTCACGGAGCGGGTTGCAATATCTGTAAACATACCGGATGGGTTGAGATTGCCGGTTCAGGAATGGTTCATCCCAATGTATTACGCAACAGTGGTGTTGATCCTGAAGAATATACAGGTTTTGCTTTTGGAATGGGAATCGAGCGTGTGACAATGCTTCGATATGGTATTGACGATCTTCGTTTATTTTCCGAAAATGATATTCGCTTTTTAAAGCAATTCAAACCCGTGTTATGACACGACCCATTCGCACCGTAGCAATAGTAGGTGCGGGCACGATGGGCCTTGGCATAGCACAGTTATGCGCAACTTCAGGTTTCAATACTATTTTGTATGACGTACAAAAAACGCAGGTGGAGGCAGCCCTCCGTTCGATCAATAAGAATCTTTCTCTCTCTGTCGAAAAAGGGAAAATCACAAACGGGCAAAAAATAGAAACACTCTCAAGAATTACTTCGGCGAACGCTTTGTCTGATTTGCGTGCCGACCTTGTCATAGAAGCGGCAATTGAAAAACTTGAAATTAAACGCCAGCTTTTTTTGGAGCTTGAGAAAATCAATGATGGGAAAGCTATCCTTGCCACCAATACATCTTCCATATCTATAACCCGGATAGCGGAGGTTTTAAATATCCAATCCAATTGTATTGGATATCATTTTTTCAATCCGGCAGACCGTATGAAGCTGGTGGAAATTATTTCAGGAGTTGCAACAGATCCCTCCCTGGTGGAGATAATGAAGGAATTTTCTATCCGGATTGGAAAAATAGCTGTACTGGCAAAAGATTCTCCCGGATTTATCGTTAATCGTGTGGCGAGGCATTTTTATGTTGAATCGTTGAAATTGCTGGAAGAGGGCGTTGCAGATGTGGCTACTATTGATGCACTGCTTCGTTCATCTGGATTTAAAATGGGGCCATTCGAATTGATGGACCTTATTGGAGTGGACACCAACCTTGCGGTTACTACCTCGGTGTATGAGGGATTTCATAATAATCCGAAGTTTAAGCCGAGCCCCATTCAGCAGGAGTTGGTGAAAAATGGAAACTTTGGAAGAAAGATGGGGAAGGGTTTTTATGAATATAAGTAAAGCATCAAGGACAATAATCCTAACATTTGCATTGATTACTGCCTGTGGTCGTGATCTCACTGATGATCCTATTCCTGTAATAACTTTTGCCGATGGTATTGTAAATCTTTACTTACCAGAGAATCAGCCCCTCGCTGTAGATGGTGGTTATCGGGTACTTTCTGCTATTTCAGGGCATAGTGTAGGGGTGAGGGGAATTATTCTATATCGAAAAGATGTAGCGAACTATTTTGCCTTTGAGATCAATTGCTCATATCATCCAAATGAAGCCAGTGCAAATGTCTCTGTGCATCCGTCACATTTGTACATGACATGCACGGGGTGCGGATCCAATTTTAGTTTTACTGATGGCTCCCCGACAGGAGGAGTTGCTTGGCGGCCCTTGCGTAGATACCAAACGTCGCTTAGTGGAGGGTATCTTACCGTTACGAGTGATATATTATAACTCCACTCAAACTCACTTTTACATTCTACATTGAGCATTTTACATTCTTAATTCAATGAATGTAAAATGATGAACACTCAATGTAAAATGTAAAAGTAAAGTAGTGAATTTGACATTAGTTTCCTCCCTTTCTCAGCACACTATTCTTCTTGCTATAAAGGAAATAAACAAATAAGCCAACGACCAACCAGGCAAAGGCTGAGAGTTGAGTTACATAGTCAAGCGAGAAGATCAATGACGAGCATATAAGTATTCCAAGAATAGGTACCAATGGAACCAACGGAGTTTTGAAAGGTCTCACCGCGGTGGGATTTGAAATACGCATAACCCAAATCCCGGCGCACACCAAAACAAATGCGAACAACGTACCAAAGCTTGTCAGATCACCGGCCACATTTCCAGGAACAAATGCGGCAAACAGAGATACAAATAAAAACAAAATCATGTTTGATTTGAACGGTGTGCGGAATTTTGGATGAAGCTCGGAGAAGACTTTTGGAACAAGTCCATCCTTAGACATAGAATAAAATACGCGTGACTGTCCCATTAACATGACAAGTATCACCGAAGAGAACCCGGCAAGAATGGCAACTGTAACTAGTGTACCAAGCCATCCATAACCATGCATATATGTATTGATTGCATATACAACGGAAGCTTCCTTGCCAGCGACTTTAAATTCCTGCCAGTTGGCAACTCCAGTAAGAACATGAGAGAATAAAACGAAAAGGATTGTACAGATCACCAGCGAACCAAGAATGCCAATTGGCATGTCGCGTTTTGGATTTTTTGCCTCTTGTGCCGCTGTAGACACTGCATCAAAACCAATGAATGCAAAGAAGACTATACTCGCTCCGCCCAATACACCACCCCATCCATGCCTGTTCCAGGCTTCATGACCTGTTTGATCAGGAATAGTGAATGGAACATAATTCTCAGGATTAATGAAGCCCCAGCCTACTGCGATGAGGATAAGGACAATGGAAACTTTTATCACAACAATAACTGAATTGACAGTGGCAGATTCCTGCGTGCCCTTAATAAGTATCAACGTAAGAACGATGAGAATAAAAACTGCCGGTACGTTCATAATACCCTGGGCTCCTGTCGCCAATGAATGCTCCCAGGGGGAGTGACACCATTCATACGGTATCCGTCCTCCCAACAGGCTATTGAGGTATTCACTCCATCCTATAGAAACAGTAGCTGCCGCGAGTGCATATTCAAGTATCAATGCCCAGCCGATAATCCATGCCAGGAATTCACCCATTGTGACATATGCATAGGCATAGGCGCTGCCCGCAATCGGTATCATGGAAGCAAACTCGGCGTAACAAAGTCCTGCGAAAGCGCAACCTATGCCCGCGATGATATAGGAAACAACCACACCAGGTCCTGCTGCATCTCCGGCAGCAGCAGCGGTGCGGACGAAAAGACCTGCACCGATAATAGCGCCTATACCGAGTGCAATCAGATTAAGGGGTCCCAGGGTTCGCTTAAGCCCCTTGCTGGTGTCGGCAGCTTGCTCCATTAATTGCGCCAGTGGCTTCTTGATAAATAGACTCATGAGTGTAGTAGGTTAGGAAATTGTTAACTCCTAAAAGTAAAAAGAATAATGTATTTCAAAACATACCCTTCAGCTGGAAGGATTCAAATTTGATGAGTGGGGGTATAAATCCATTCTCAATGAAATTGCCCGTCCGATTGAGCCTGGCACCTCGTTTTATTCAAGCCATTTCTCCTCTTCTAATAAAGAAATAATCTTTTCACGGTAGAGATAGACATCGTACGGTGCATTGTGGAGGATCACAAATAATATCCCCTTTTCAGGAAAAGCCACATAATTTGCAGCAAAACCTCCCTGGTGCCCAGTGTGCTCAGCAGTATTTGTACTATCCACCGTAACTACCTGCCATGACCATCCGCGATCGGCTGGTTTTGAATCCGCCCAGTTGGGAAATATCTTTATTTTCCTTGAATCCCTGATTGTTTCGGTTGATAGAAATTTTGCTTTTCGAAGAGCCATTTCATAGAGCGCAAGCTCCTCTACAGAACTCCACACTCCTCCGTTTCCCGAGGCGCAGAATGTTGGCTCTTCACCAAAATCATCTTCTGTCCATTGATGGGCGATCATTGTATAAGCATGAGAAACCCCTTCACTTGGATGAGCCCCATCGGTGATCGTGCTTTTGACCATACCAGTGGGTATAAAGATTTTTTCTTTGACAAAATCCTGCCACTTCTGACCACTTACCTGTTCGATGATAAGTGCCAGCGCATTATATGCGGGATTGGAGTAATTATATTTTGAACCAGGTTCAAACTCCAGCGTATCGGTTTGCGTAATAGGATACCAGTTCTGAGCATCGTTTGCTGTGAGAAAGAAAACCGAATCCTTACTCACCTGACGGTTATCGGGAAGGCCAGACGTGTGAGTAAGCAGGTGTTTGATCTTTACTTTTTTGGCAATGTCTTTATTCTTGAAGTTCGGGAAATATTTGAGGAGGTCGTCTTCAACTGAAAGTTTCCCTTGCTCTTGTAGGATAAGAATACCATTGGCTGTAAAAGTTTTTGAAATAGAGCCAAGGTTAAAAAGAGTCTTGGTGGTGATAAGTTCTTTTGTTTTAAGATCAGCGAATCCGTATCCTTTTGAAAAGATGATAGAGGTGTCTCTTAGCAGCAGCACCGCTCCTCCTGGCTGATCGGCAGGATATTGTTGGGAAAAATAAGAATCTAGTTTATCAGCTAGCGTTAACTTTTTCTTCTTCGAGCAGGCTGTGATCAAAACCGATAGAATATAAATTGAAAGAATGACGGGTTTTATATTCATAATTAAAGAAAATTAATTTCTGCTTATTAACAAATAACTTGGATGTACAGGTCGCTCCTATGGAGCTTCCGTTTTCGCTTATAATTTGGTTACTACAAAAGGATAGCCCCGATGGGGCTAAGATCGAAAGACAACATGAAAATCCTTATTTTTTCCCGGTCAACGCTCGTATCGTTTTCACTTCCTCTTCCTTATACGGCTTCCCATCGGGATAAAAAATCTCATGATGCCACACAGCCGGTTCGCGTCCGTTTACATATGGCTTTTCCCAGGAATCCCAGGGAAGATTGGTTTGTGTTTTGCCTTTTACAAATCCCCAATTGTACATGGCAACGTTATATTTCTTTCCAACGGGGAGCACTGTTTCGAATGTGCTTTTATTCCCACGGGCAAGATACTCGGTGCACAAGAGCGGACGCTGATAGGAGCTTAGCTGTTTTACACTCTGCTCAAAACTCGCAGCATCGTTATAATTGTGAAAGCTGATAATATCTGAAAGGTCGAGCTGAATTTTTTCGATAGGTGTATAGCCTTTGAAATCGGCGTAATTGATCTGCCATACTCCGCAGGTAAGAGGCTGTGATGGTTTCGCAGAACGGGCCCATGCAAAAGCCATTGGCAAAAGTTTTTGAACCAGGGCAAGTTTATTTTTAGGTTCGGAATAATTGTTGGTGTTGATATTATCAACTTCATTCCACACATCCCAGCATAGAACACGTGAGTCATTCGCGAATGCGCCGACAACTCCTTTTACATATGCTTCAAGCCGTGGATATTGTTTCCCATCAGTCAGTGCTGCACCTCCGGGGCTTTGCACCCATCCTGAATTATGAACTCCTGGTGTTGGATCTTTTTGTTTGCCGAGTTTAGGACTCGGGTCCCACACACTGTCAAACAAAACGAACATAGGTTTGATGTGATGCTTATCGCAAATGGTCAAAAATTCTGCAAGTCTTTTTTTGAAGCCTTCAGCATCTTGTTGCCACAGGAGATCGTGAAGGAATACACGGAGCGTGTTCATGCCAATACTTTCGGCCCAGCCAAGTTCTTTATCGATAGTGACCGGGTCCCAGGTTTCAGCCTGCCACATTTCAAGTTCATTGATAGCATTGTAGGGGATATAATTGCATCCGACGAGCCAGGGTTGTTTAGCATACCAGTCGTTGGCTTGTTTGGTAGTCCATACTTGTGCAGAAAGTGAGGTTGTGATTAAAGCAAAAGCAAGTATTATGATTGATCGTTTCATGGTGGAGGATGAAGTGTTGATAAAATTAGGGATTTATAAATGATCAGGTAAACATTTATTATTTGGTTCTCGAAATTTACTCCGATTCAGGTGTGAAATTTCAAGTTTTAGTTCAAAGTCTGATAGGACTCCACTTCCAGCAAGGCATTAGTGACTTAACTTTTCAGTACACTCAAATCCCCGTATACCACGCCCGTGCGGTAATCTTGTATTACATATAATCGGGGGGCTCAGCTATCTTATCGGAGTTACCCTTGCACATACCGAATATGTTCGTGCCCGCGAGCAGGAATTTATAATAAAAGGCTTAGAAAGAAAGGTTCTCGTGGCTCAGTTGGAAGAACTTATTCCAATGATCACCAAAACAGTGAACTCTCTCAATCAGGAGCAAATGGAGGCTGACTACCCGATATTTTTCGACAAACCGAAAACTTCTAACAGCTACGTATTGACACAGCTATTGCTTCATTTAAATTATCATCTCGGACAGGTAAATTATCTGCGCCGCATTCTTGAATAAGCTAATCACATCCAGCGACTACTTCCCCAAATCTAGTGTTCAGAAGACAAAAAATTAACATGCTAAATAAATGACAAATGATTTACATAACTCAGCTCATTTACATTGTCCCTGGACAAGAGACTATCTTCAATCAATTTGAGGACATTGCTATTCCCATAATTTCAAAATACAACGGTCGACTTTTACTAAGGGTGAGGCCTGAAAGCAATTCTTTTATTGAACACCATATGGACAAGCCTTACGAAATACATCTTGTTGAGTTTGACGCAGAACAGGATTTTGAAAACTTCAAACACGATGAAGAGCGAAAAAGATTTTTGCATTTGAAGGAGCGATCAATGAAGACATCAATCTTAATCCAAGGTGTAAAATTATAGGATGCTCCCTAGCCCCAGCTTGCGTATCCACGAACATAGTCAGAATGTATAAATTTTCTTGTAAAGTCCCCCTATTAAGATTTTCTTCGTGAATCTCCGGAGAACTTCGGTGCGCCTTGACCGTTGAAACTCTAAAGTCAAAATGGTCTAACCTATGAATCCCGACAATAAGACTATCACTAAGATTCAGACCCAGAAATGATTGAAGTTCGAAATACAGAAATGAGTGATATGGAACAAATCTTCCGGTTCTTTGAACACTCGATAAACTATCAGGAGAAGAGAGGTTATCCGGTTTGGAAAAACTACGATAGGAATGCAATCGTTAAAGACGTTGAAGATAAGAACCAATACAAGGTTGTTGTTGATTCAAAAACAGGAATTGTATTTAGCGTTTGCTACACCGACAAAGTGATTTGGAGGACCTTAGATAAAGGAAATTCAATTTACCTTCATAGAATTGTAGTCAATCCGGAATTGAAGGGACAGAAGCTATTTGGGAAAATTTTAGACTGGGTAATCGAACACTCAAAACAAACAGGACTTGGTAGTATTCGTATGGACACGTGGGCTGCCAATCCAACGATCATTGACTATTACAAGGGTTTTGGATTCACTTTTATAGAAAACTACACAACCCCCGACAGTATAGAATTACCCGTCCACAATAGAAATCTGGCGTTAACACTTTTAGAATATAAAATCAAATGATACGAAAAGAAGGCAGATCGGTTTTGTTAATTGTTGTGGTGGTTCTAATATTGATTAACGTGGCCGTTGCGTCCATGCCAAGTTTACGAGATTCGTTTGTAATACAAAATGTCATTTTAGATATAAGTGTTATTTCCGTTGTAATAGTCTTGCTACTATTTAGAAATCAAAAACAGTAATCCGGATTCTTTTAGAATCTATAAAATAGACCTATTACAGTTGAGCTATAGATCGTAACAAGATGGAATACCTTATTTTAGGATTGATCATTTTTATATTGGTATTACTTATTACTCATCAGTTAAATAGGCGAACATCAAAAAAGAAAATCGAACAAATTCGTGCGGCATGGGGCAAACCTAAAGCGGGTGCGTTTCATTTCGAAAGTATTGGAAGGTTTTCCGATATTGTAAAAGAAAACGGATTTCATCGCCTGACCGGTCAAACAATCGCGGACATAGACTTCCATGCGCTCTTTGCATTCATCGATAGAACTACCAGCAGGATAGGACAACAATTCCTATTCAAAAAAATAATAGAACCAACAAACAAGATTGAAGATCAGTCCGAAAAACTTACTGAATTATTTACTAAGGATAGAAATTTGCGGGAAGGGATTCAGTTAGAACTTCTCAAACTAAGCGACGGCGATGCCTACTACATTTCGTCATTATTACAGGATAAATTATTGGAAGAACCTAAATGGGTTAAGCTGCTTGTCATCGATATTATCATTGTCATCGGTTTATTCATTTTATCCTTTAAGTTTCCCGTCCTTTTAATTTTTCTCATCATTCCAATTTCATTAAATATGGTTTTGCACTATTGGAATAAGAGCAACACATTTCAATTCACCAGATCGTTTCCACAGCTTAGCCTTCTGATCAATGTATCAAATGGACTCATAAAAAGGGGTGACTTTTTTTACGATAAGTCAGTTGAAGAAAGTATATCCAACCTTAGGTCATTTCAAGCAAAATCGCGCTTGATCAAGTTCGACAATGGAGGTGACTTTCAGGCTGAGCTGAGTCAGGTCGCAGCTTACTTTGTTGATCTGATAAAAATATTCTTTTTGATAGAGGTGGTTATGCTTTTTAAACTAATAAAGGAGCTGAGGACAAAACAGTCTTCTATATTAACTTTATTCAACTATGTTGGTAATCTTGATGCTTCCATTTCTATAGCCTCCCTTAGGGCGGGGATGCTGAAAACGTGTCAACCCGTTCTGGTATCTGCAAAAAAGGAAATTGTTGCTAAAAACATTTATCATCCTTTGATTGAGAGTTGTGTAAAAAACGACCTGACAATTAGTAATAAAAGTGTTTTAATTACGGGTTCCAATATGTCTGGTAAGTCAAGTTTTCTAAGGACCCTCGCAATAAATTCGATATTGGCGCAAACAATTTATACATGCTTTGCCGACGAGTTTGTTTCGCCGATTTTAAAACAATATTCGTCCATCAGAATAGACGACAATCTATTCCAGGGAAAAAGTTATTATTTTCAAGAAGTTAATATTATGGCTTCTTTGATATCAGAAGTTGAGTCTCCTTATCAAAATCTATTTGTGCTCGACGAGGTTTTTAAAGGAACTAATACAGTTGAGAGAATTGCTGCCGCAAAAGCAATACTCTCTTATTTGAACCGAAACAACAATATTGTAGTCGTATCAACTCACGACATTGAGTTAGCTGACATGCTTGAAAGTGAATATGATTTATATCATTTCACCGAGACAATCGAAAGTAATGAACTTCATTTTGACCATAGTATTAAATCAGGTCAGGTAAGAACGAGAAATGCAATTAAGATATTGGAATTATCAGATTACCCAGCCGATATTATCAGTGAAGCAAGGGAAATAAGTGCGACTTTAAAAACTGCAAGATGATTGAGTAGGGAGCTCTGTAAACAGCCCGACGGTTAACACCACTTGTGTGCCTCAGTGCTGCCAAAAGTTCCTCAAAGCCAAGATCCGCCCAACCAAACCCCCGTGCAAAAGCAATGGTATAGGGTCTCTGACGATTGATGTTAGTAGAAATCCTTTTCACGAAAAAATCTCATTCAGGCGTACCCGCCGCTCATCTCTCCAAAAACTCTCCAAACCCCGTTTTCTTCATTTCGTGTAAAAAAGAGTCAAAAGTGAAACTAAACCGAAACCGCAACCGTTTGAATAGTATTATTTGACCAAATTTGTACAACTATTAAACAAAATAATATCATGAAAGCAGGATTTATATTCACCTTGGCCCTTGTCGTATTGGCAGGCGCAGCGTCAGCACAAAAGATCGAAAGAAGCAAAAAATTGACTCAGGAAGAAGTGCCAGTAAATGTTGTTCAGGCGCTGCATAAGGATTACAGCACACTCCCGGAAAAGGGAACCTGGAAGCTTTACTTCATAGAAGACACTTACACCTCAAAGCTTACACCTCAACTCTATTCCTTTTCTTGTAAGAAGGATGGTGGTGAGAAGGTAGAGGTATTTTTCAAGCCGGACGGAACTACCGATCACGCAAATGGCGTACAGGCATCGATGAGCGTGGGCTCAAATCAATAAAAACGTAGGAAGCATCATCAAAAAGGGACGTTCCGCGTCCTTTTTTTATTTACTGGTCTTTGCGAATTTTCCCAAAAAAATATTAATTCTTTTTGTCCAATGATGGCAATATAAAATCATCCAGGGCACTCGGCAGCTTCATCATCGCCTCAATGTCTTTTACAGTGCGAGGGGCCAACGTAGACAAATGCTCGTAACCATCTTTTGTGATTAGAAAATCATCTTCTATCCGCACAGCAATGCCCCACCATTTTTTATCACACTTGGCGTTGTCGGGAATATAGATGCCGGGCTCTATGGTGACGGTATTATTTTCTTCAAGATTTTCACCGCCCATATCATGAACGTCAAGGCCAATATTATGACAAACTCCGTGAGGGAAGTACATGTGCTTCTCTCCTGGTTTAGTAACGCCAAGCTCGATAAGTCCTTTATTAATAACATCGCGGCAAACAACAGTGAGCTCCTGACGAGGTGTGCCTGGTTTGCAGATTTTCATTGCTTCCTCCTGGGCTTTTAATACCAATTCATAAATCAGTTTTTGTTCCGGAGAAAATTTTCCACTGATAGGGAAGGTCCTTGTTATGTCTGCGCTATAGCCATGGAACTCTGCTCCAAGGTCCATGAGGATTAATTCTTTTGAAGTGATCTCTGGTTTGTAATTATCGATGTAATGTAAAATACAACCATTATGTCCTGCTCCTACAATGGAAGGATATCCGAGATCTTCTGCCTGGTATTTCTTAAAAACAAATTCGTGAATGCCCTGAATTTCTCTTTCCGACATTCCAGGCTTCATGGCTTTCAATACTTCCACTTGTCCCGCACAAGAGATTGAAACTGCTTTTCGAATCAGTTCAATTTCTTCTTTTGTCTTAACGCCACGAAGATTGGACATTAGACCATTAAGACTCTGTGTGTCCAGGTTATTCTTCTGAGCTTCACGCGTTAGTGCAATGCTATTTTTTTCAGGATATTTTACTTTCACCTTGAACTGGTTTATTAGTTCATATAAGTCTGAGGAGTCACGGGGATTGTCACGAACATCATTCTTGAAATCTGTAAATATGATTTTGTCAAACTTGCTGAAATCTACATTATAGCGTTTGAATTCGCTGTTGTTAAAGGCCTGTTCGAATCCAAGGACTTCTTTTGCTCCCACCTCCCCTAACCGGCGGCCCGTCCACATTTCGCGCAGTTCATTGCGGGGTTGTGTAAAAAGAATCTCGTCGTAGCGCGAGTTGTTGGAAGCCGTCTGCTTGTCTTTAAAAATAAAAAGGATCGCATCAGGTTCCCGATATCCAGTCAGGTAGAAAAAATTCGGGTCCTGGTGATAAACATAGTCGACGTCATTTGCCCGGTTGCGTGTTGGGTTGGCAAAAAAGACAGCCACCGAATTGGCCGGAAGACTTTCACGTAGCTTTTGTCTGCGGTCTTTATGAAAATCCTTGCTCAGGAAGTCAGAAGGAAGGTCTGAATTTTGACTTACACCTAAAAAGGGTGAAACGAAGAACGATAAAATGATTAGCGCGCGCATATTTGGAGTTATTGACGATGATTAATGACTATATCTTTCTCAGCGTGCCTTCGCGTCTTAGCGCCTTCGCGGTGAACGCTTGGCAGCGAAACTGCTTTATTGTCTTAAAAATATCAAAAACCTTTGAATATAAAATTCAGTTACTTTCGTGTTGACCAAAATTGAGTATGAGTGGTGTAGTGAATTACAGGATTGATCTTTGGGCTGTCTTCATTTTTTTGGGGATCGTGCAGGCACTATTCCTTTCTTTTTTCTTTTTCTCAAAAGAGAACAGAAAGATCCAGACGAATGTATTACATGGGTTTTTACTGATCGTTGTTGCCTGCTGCATGATTGAGATTTTTCTCATGTATACAGGCTATATCATTCATTGTTTTTATCTAGTGGATTCTTCCGAATCGTTATCGTTGCTGATCGGCCCATTGACTTATTTGATGGTACTCAGTCTCATACGGGGCTCGGTAAAGCGAATTGATTATCTCCATATCGTTCCGGCGATTCTTTATACCTGTTACCTGACGCTCTTCCTTGCAATGCCGGAAGATGCGAAGTTTAATGCATGGATCGGATCCTATCATCCTGAGTTTCCATTCAGGGATTTTGATTACCCATATGATTCTGACCCATTAGGCATCAGAGGTGTGATTACGGAGATAACGATTCTTTCTATTTTCGGCTACGGTGTTTTAAGTTTGGTAGAAACGTTTAAAGTTTTTCGTAAAAAGAAAGAATCTCTATTCAGGCCAAAATCACCAACGCTTCGGATTCTTCAATGGCATGTCTTTCAGTTATTCTCAGCAGCTCTTTTTATCCTGATAGTAAAACTCACCAATCCGGATGACACAGGTGACCATATTTTCGCTACTTATATTGCCCTGACAATTTATATGACCAGCTTTTCAGTTATTCAAAATTCTGGTTTTTTTAAACCGGCTTTATTAAATGAACAGCAGAAGTATAAAACCTCCTCACTTACCCCTGAGCAATTGCAATACACACTGTTGAGACTGAAAGATATTATGGAAAAAGAAAAACCATTTCTTCAACCAAATTTTTCATTGCCCGATCTTGCGCAGCGGCTTTCTGTTTCGGTTCACACGCTTTCGCAAATAATCAATGAGGGAATGGAAAAAACTTTTTTTGAACTGCTTGCAGAATATCGGGTGGAGGAAGCAAAACGATTGCTCAAAGAAAAGGCGAATGTAAAAGTTGAAGAGATTGCTGAGCAGGTTGGATATAATTCAAAGTCATCATTTAATACGGTTTTTAAGAAGTTGACTGGAAAGACACCTGGTGAGTTTCGGGCTGGGTAGAGTAGATATATCGCGAAAACAGGAGGCCTACTCTTAACATATCCAACCTTTTCAGAGCTTTAGCATGTTCGAGTTTATAAAATAGGCCTTCTAGCTTATAAAAACAGCCTTACTTTTGATAACGTGGCTTGTTTCTTTGAGCAAAATATCTTGTATGAGCCACACTGCAAACATTCTCTCCACCCGACGCCATGACCTGGATTGGCTCCGACTAATCGCCATTGTTATCCTATTATTTTA
This sequence comes from Cyclobacteriaceae bacterium, assembly GCA_025363495.1. GTDB lineage: Bacteria > Bacteroidota > Bacteroidia > Cytophagales > Cyclobacteriaceae > ELB16-189. The sequence goes on from JANYDR010000221.1 coordinate 16,536, forward strand.
CCACACAGGCATGTGGTTTAATACGTGGGGATGGCATGTAAAAAATGCTGAGACCAGCGTAAGCTTCAATTACTGGATGGTGTGGCTTCATTATTGGCGCATGCCCCTTTTGCTTTTTATTTCAGGGGCAGGAACCTATATGGCGATGGGCAAGCGCACATCAAGGCAATTTGCCGGTGAGCGGTTCAAGCGACTTTTTATTCCATTGTTGTTTGGAATGTTTGTAGTCGTTCCACCCCAGATTTATTATGAGCACATCAAGGAGTACAATGGCTACTGGGATTTTTATAAAACCGTTTTCAATTTTGTTCCTTATCCAAAAGGAAGTTTTAGTTGGCATCACTTATGGTTTGTACTTTATCTCTTTCTCTTTTCATTAATCGCAATCCCCTTCCTGAATTACTTACATTCAGAGAAATCAGCCGGATTCAGGGAACGTGCTTTTAAACTTTTGTCAAGACCTGTTGCGATACTCTTCATTCCAGCTATAATTATTTTAATTACTCAAATTATATTGCGACCCTATTTTCCGGAAGAAACACATGACCTGAAAGATCTGGCGTTCTTCGTGTTCTACCTTTTCTTTTTCCTGTTCGGAATGTTGTGTTACTCGAATCAAAATCTGTGGGAGGCAATCGGCGCCAGCCGCAAATTTTTATTAGTTGCATCATTGTTTGTTCTTGTCCCGTTTTATGGCTGCTATTTTCATTTTCGTGAACTGATAATGTTGCCTTGGACAATGGACACAGTTGAAACGGCATTTGATGTCACTGCAATTTTTCTTAGCTGGTTCACTGTGATCACAGTCATTGCCTACGGTCAGCATTATCTTAATAAACCACATGCCTGGTTAAAATATTTTAACGAGGGTCTTTATCCGTTTTACATATTACATCAAACAGTTATTATTGCTATTGGGTATTATATCTGCCAGTTGGATTGGAGCATAGCTGCGAAATTCTTCTCCATTAGTATCCTTACCTTAATCAGTTGCGTGATAATTTATGCTGGCTTCATACAGAGCAATAATGTTGGGAGATTTTTCTTTGGATTGAAGAGGAAGCGGAAAGGTGGAAATTGAAAGTTGAAATTGGAAAGCGAGTGCTCGCTATGAATCCAGGTCCCGTATCTCGAAGTCTTTTCCTTTTCCGAACTTGATTGTTTCTTTCAGCTTGTATCGCTCCAGTGTATGCAAGTCTTTCACTGCAAAATCTCCGTTTGTCAGAATACGCTCCACTTCAAATTCATACTTATCCCCGTAATTGACAAGCTTGTATTTTTTCCCTACGCGTAACACATCAAATGATAATCCGGCCATTACAGATCTTCCTCCCGTTCCAGCATCAAGATAGAGGCTTGTGGCACAATGAAATATTTTTCGTTCTCATACATTACCTCAATGGCACCCTTCTGCAAAAAAATTGCCAGGTCGCCCTCATGGGCCTGTAAGGGTAAATATTTTACAGAATCTTCTTTTCCTTTCCACAGATCATCTTCATCGGTGGGCATAGGCAGCGGATAACCAGGCCCAACCTTGATAACAAACCCACGCTGGATCTTTTCTTTCTCCTGTACACTGGCGGGCAGATAAAGCCCGCTTTCTGTTTTTTCAGATTCTTTAGCGGGACGTATCAATACACGATCGCCTACGACGATGAGTTTCTTGAGTTTATTGTCGTGAGTGAGTTTCATAGAGGAGTAAAACTATGAAATAAAGGAGAAGGTTCAGGGAATAGATTTAAACACGTAGAAACATAGATGGGATACCGGATGCGAGTTACCGGTAACCCGCATCCGGTGACAGGTAACTCTTTAAGAACTACTTCTTCCTCGTCGCCGCAAAAGGCCAATCCATTCCTGCAGCAGATACGGATCCCTTTAATTGATCCTTACTAAATGTAGCGGCGTAATCTATCGGCGTACCTTGAAAATCAAAACTGCCATCTGTTTTCTTCGTTGATTTATTGTAATTGAATTTGTCGAAGGGAATAGTTGCCCCAAGTCCATCCATCTTTGCAGCATATCCGGTTTCTGTTTTCGAAATAGTCATCACGCCTTTAAAGTCTCCCTGGGGAGTTCCTGTGACAGAATAATTCCAAACACCAACGGGTCCGGGCGCGCAGGAAGAGATCAGTAGGACAACACAAATTGTTAAAAGAATAGATAATTTTTTCATAGCGATCAATTTTGTTAAAGAAATGTAATTAATTTTTTTGATTGTGTTTATGATTTGGGATTTGTTATATAATAAATTGGAATTTTTGGCCACAGATTACACAGATTACACAGATTTGCACAGATGCAGCTATGCTGCCATCTGATTTTATCGCATTTGAATGACTTAGCTATGGTCTGTGTTAATCTGCGCAATCTGTGGCAAAGACGTCGACCGTAGGTCGAATTACATTAAAACAATTGTCCCTGCTCCTCATCCTTTGGATCTTCAATATCTGATGTGTACAAAGGCAGTCTGTTAATCGATTTCGAAATCATTGCGTTCTCGGTAATGATGCCTTTCGAATTCGCATCATTATTGAGCTTCGTGGTATCAATCTCCAATTCCTTGATATTGATCTGCTTGGCACGCTTTTCAATTGGCGGATTGATCTTCTCCGCCTTTTCAAATTCATTAACTTTCTCCAAAATATCTTTTGGCAGATCGGCTTCCCCGCGATAAACAAGTTCCAGAAACTGCTTTGCGAAAAAGGCGTCTATCTGGATTCTTCGCTTCGACAAGTGAGCAAACTTTCCAAGCACGCGGCAAATATTATCGCGTTCTTCCGGACTTAACTCCTGAGCAAATTCGTAATCCTCAATTGTCTTTAAGCTTACAATGATTGGCTCCAGAGCATCCAATGAAATAATATAGAC
>JANYDR010000260.1 GCA_025363495.1 Cyclobacteriaceae bacterium
GTAGATGTAAGAAAATAGTGCTTTGTGCATTTTTGGAGACGTTTTTGAAATATTTCTTTACACCTGTTAAACCTGAGAAGACATTACCTATCTAACTCCAAAACAAACAAAAACTGACCACAAAACTATGAAAAACTCCACTTCCCTTAAGGGACTCACATATGTCGCGATGGCGTTCGTGATGTTCTTTGCGTCTTGTAGCGATAATAATCAGATTAATTTCACCAGCAATGATGCAGCCAACGTAGAATCAGAAACAACAGCGGATTCGTTTACGAGTGATGCCACAGATGTTTCTACAGACGCAGTTGCGGGTGTTGCGACTACAGATTTGAGTGGTGGCCGTGAAAATGGTATTATTAAAAAGCTTTTAATTAATGACTACTTCAAGGCCAATGAACGTTTGAAATGTGCTACAATTGCCCTCACCACCACTGGAACATCAGATGCTCCTGCAGGGGTGCTCACGATCGTGTATCCTGATGACGGTTCATGTAAAGACGCCCGTGGTAAGGTGCGTAAGGGAACAATCACTATCACATATACTGGAAAAAGATTTGAGGTCGGTTCTAAAATCGTAACTACGTTCAGTAATTATTCTATTAATGGCGTTGCAGTTGAGGGTACCTATACACTTACAAATGTCGCCGCTACTAACACTTCTTACCCGCGCTTTCACGTAGTAATCACAGGCGGAAAAGTTACTTTTCTTAATGGAAAAACGATTACCCGCGAACAAGACTTCACTCGTGAATGGCAACGTGCTGCTAATCCAACTCAGGACAAATGGGTTTTGCTGACTGGAAGTACTGCTGCGGGAACTAATCGCAATGGTTCGGTATACACGATGACTGTCACCCAGGATCTTGTGCACTCACGCGCCTGCGAAATCAGTGATAAAGTATTCATAGCTGTTTCCGGGGAAAAGAAATTTACTACCGAAAGCAAAGACATTACGATCAACTATGGAACTGGCACATGCGACAATACCGTAACGATCACCATTAATGGAAAATCGAAAGATGTTACAATTGCTGGTGATGGTAATTAAAAATAAGTTATAGTGAAAAGACCCGTCTTGAGAAATCAGGATGGGTTTTTTTCGTGAGAATTGAGAAACCGATAAGGGGGAATAGCAGTGGAACGATTTTTTTAATACGCATTGAGAAAAGCCAATTAACGCAATAGGCAAAACACTTAGTGATATTATAAAAATATATTTTCTGAAATCATTAAACCTTCTCTTCGTTAAGTACTCTAAAGGGCTGAAACAAACTAACTAACAACTAAAACTATGAATTCTATTAAAAGTCTATTTGGATTGAAAGGTATTTCAGTCCTTATAATTGCAGGAATGGTGCTGCTCGATTCCTGTTCCAAGTCATCAGATACGACCCCGGCGCTTAGTGCTACAGATACACAAAATGTGAACTCGGAAGCGGCTTCCGATTCGTATTCAAGTGAAGCTACCGACATGTCAAATGTTTCCGTAAGTAACATCTCGAGTACAACCTATGCTAGTGGAAGAATCGCTTCGGTAGATACGCTAAAAAATGTTGATGACAGATTTAAATGTGCTACGTTTACTCTCGTTGCGACTGGCACTAAGGATGCACCGTCAGGAGTATTGACAATTGATTTTGGGACAACTGGTTGCACAGATGCAAAGGGCGTAACGCGCAAAGGACAGATCATCGTGACCTATAAAGGAAAGAGATATATTCCAGGCTCAACATTAATTACAACATTTAACGGATATACCCGCAATGATGTAAAGGTGGAAGGTGTTCAAACACTTACCAATGTTCAGACTAGTATTACAAGCTTTCCTAAATACACTGTTGTGATTGCCGGAGGTAAGATCACCTTTACCGATGGAAAGGTGATCACACGTACACAAAGTTTTACATATGAGTGGCAACGCGCAGCAAATCCTACCCAGGATAAGCTTGTTAATTCAGCCGGTGGTACAGCCTCAGGTACTAATAAGAACGGTAAGAGCTATACGATGTCAATCACAGCAGACCTTGTCTATTCAAGAGCATGTGCTGCAAGTAAGGTATTTATACCTGTAAGCGGAACAAAAGCATTTATTGTTGACGGTGCGACGTATGTGGTAGATTATGGAACTGGCACATGCGACAATGATGTTACTGTAACGGTCGGAGCTTTATCAAAAACTATCACTGTAAGCGCAGACGGGAACTAGAAATTGGATGTGAAGTTGGAAAAGAAGCCTGTCCGCGCCAACGGATGGGCTTCTTTGGTTTGATGCAAGATGCAGGTTACCGGATACCGATTGCCGGGTTGCAGTGATAATCAAAGCTTTCTCTGTCTGGAACTCAAAATTTTTCCCTTATGTTTGAACTTTGAATCAGCATCCCGAATGAAGCAATATCTCGCCCTTGAAAAACACATTTTAGAAAACGGAACTCAGAAAACCGACCGAACCGGCACTGGCACTCTTTCTGTTTTTGGGTATCAGATGCGATTTAACTTGCGAGAAGGATTTCCAATGGTCACGACCAAAAAGCTTCACCTTAAATCTATTATCTATGAGCTTCTTTGGTTCTTGAAAGGAGAAACTAACATTAAGTATCTAAAAGATCACGGAGTTTCTATCTGGGATGAATGGGCAGATGAGAATGGGGAGCTTGGACCTGTGTACGGTTCACAGTGGAGAAGCTGGCCGGCGCCGAATGGACAGCATATCGATCAGATTGCAAAATTAATGGATCAGCTTAAATCCAAGCCGGATTCCCGTCGCCATATTGTATCTGCCTGGAATCCTGCTGAAGTTGATAAGATGGCGTTGCCTCCATGCCATGCGTTGTTTCAATTTTATGTTGCTGACGGAAAGTTATCATGTCAGTTGTATCAACGCTCGTGTGATACTTTTCTGGGGCTACCATTTAACATAGCGAGCTATGCATTGCTCACACACATGGTCGCTCAGCAATGTGATCTCGAGCCAGGGGACTTTGTCTGGACGGGTGGGGATACACATTTATATAATAATCATCTTGAGCAAGTGAATCTTCAATTAAGTCGCGAGCCATATCCATTACCTACTTTGAATATCAAGCGCAAACCCGCATCGATCTTCGATTATGAGTTTGAGGATTTTGAGATATTGAATTATCAATCACATCCGGGAATAAAGGCGCCAATCGCTGTTTAAGATTATTAGACTTTTATTGTAGAGTTTTATCCCCAACCTAACTAAAGCCTTTTTTTCAAGCGTTAATGCTATGATAAAAGAATCTACAGTGCTTGAAAATGATGGCATGAGATTTTGATACATATGTTCATTAGCACAAAACTTATGAACATTAAAAGAATTTTTGGCTCCGTCCTTACCGTTCTTGGGATTGTCGGGCTTATATATGGCGCCATACTCTTTGTCAATATGACAAGTGGTCCACGAGACATAAGAGCCCTCATTATTTATGGCGTGCTTGGATTCATCTTTCTTCTTTCAGGAATTGGTCTTATAAAGACAACGAAGGACGAAGCGTAGATCTATCCAATCTTACTTCTTCCGGCAAACCTCTCCACCGCCTCATCAACAATCGTATCTGTTTCGGTGATCTTTGTTCGTAAAGTGATTCCTTCCAGCGTCTTGCATCTGCTTAGCGCGACGTACAACTGACCGTGGGCAAAAGCTCCTTTACCCATATCGATAATAACCTTATTGAATGTTAATCCCTGACTCTTGTGTATGGTAATTGCCCACGCCAGCCTGATTGGGAACTGTGTATAAGTTCCTTGCACATCAAAGGTAATTTCATTGGTAAGCTTGTCCCATTTGTAGACTTTGTTTTCCCAGATCACTGGTTCAACGCGATGTGCTTTTCCATCAGCAAAGCCAACAATGATCTCTTCTGAAGTTACGAATTCAATTTTGCCAATACTTCCGTTTACCCACTTACCTTTCACATCATTCTTAACCATCATCACCTGGGCGCCTACTTTCAACGAAAGTGATGAGGGGGCAGGGTAGAGTCGTTCATGAAAAATACCTTCAACTTTTGCTTTGAATGAAAATGATGGAGCAATGATATTCGCCAGCTTCACCTGGTTTACCATCTCGGCGATTGCATTTACAGAGGACAGTGTTATGGCAAAATCATTCTCTTCGGTAGAATCAGGTTCGTATCTTTTGTTCAGCTCCGCAAGGTCATCGCGACCTGCGATACCTGACCGTATTCTGTTCAACAGGTAAATAAAATCTTCATCTTGTTGCCGGTAGATCTTTGTCAGTTCAATGATCGTTGGTCTGCTCGACCGAAAAGAGTCTGAGCTGAAGAAGTAAGGATCGCTGTAATCGCTGTCTTCACTATAATGTGAATCCTGATTATTAACGACCGGCGAAAGCTGAAATACATCCCCGATCAGGATCACCTGCTTTCCGCCGAAAGGCAGATCATTCTCAAGATTGAGTCGAAGGGATTGATCAATTGCATCCATGAGATCAACCCTAACCATGGATACCTCATCAATAATAAGCGTATCCATTTTTTTTAGAATTCTAAGTCGTGAATGTCCCTTGCTCCATTTTATAATTTCGGGATCATGCTTAACAAGAGTTCTCAACGGAAATCCAAAGAATGAATGAATTGTGCTTCCTCCAACCTGTAATGCGGCAAGTCCCGTAGGAGCCAGTACCACATGCTTCTTGAGGGTGTTTTTTCTGAAATAATTAAGCAGTGTGGATTTTCCTGTGCCGGCCCGTCCCGTAAGGAAAATGGATTCGTTGGTGAACTCCATCTGATGATAGGCAAACGCAAGTGCATCGTCGAACCTGAATTCTGCCGGAATGATGATTGCATCTTTTATATTATCTTTTACCGGGATGCGCGGATGTGACATGGAAACAAAACTAAATCATATTGCTCGGTTTCGAACAGATTTGTCCTTATTCGGAATAATCAAATTGTTTAGGTTAGTTTTCAGACGCTATTTCCCGGAATAATTCTGGCATCAATTTAGGAGGGGTTTTGCACATACCTAATTCAAAATCCAATGTTCCATCTCGGCACTTCTTTAAGAAGCGTTTCCAAGGACAAGCTATTCACAGTGCTCAATCTTACGGGCTTGTCGATCGGATTAAGTTGTACAATTGTGATTGCGTGCCTGATTAAAGAGGACCTTTCCTACGATCAGTTCCAGACCAAAGGCGAACGGATTTACCGTTTGAATGTCGCCGAGGTTGAGAAAGCAAACCCAGTAATTAAAGGCGCCAACTCTTCTTATCCAGTCGGACCATTATTAAAAGAAAACTTCTCTGCAATTGAAGAGTCGATAAGGTTCAGGCAGGCTTTCAACGCGGTCGTTTACAACGGAGATAAATCCTATATCGAACCTGATTTTTATTTTGTCGACCCTGAGGTTTTTTCAGTTTTTGATTTTCGGTTAAAAGAGGGTGATCGCGCGACGGCACTTAATGAACCAAATTCTGTTGTCATTACAGAGACGATGGCTGCAAGGCTTTTTGGTGATGAGAATCCAGTCGGGAAATTGTTCAAGTACTCAGGTTCGGGCGGAGCCAGGGAGATGAAAGTAACGGGCGTGCTGTTTAACCTGCCGTCGAACACTCACTTTCAGTTTGACTACCTGGCATCGATGAAAAGTCTCAACCTTGAAAACGTTCCGTGGACACATTTTACTTCCTTGTGGACTTACCTCCTTATAAAGGAGGATCAGGACCTGAAAGCTCTTACTGCCTTGTTCGATCAATACTTGAATAAAAATCTTCCGCAACAAGAAAGGACTGATCCTAATCTCGAACTTAAAACAGCAATGGAACCTTTGCTCGGCATTCAGCTTCATTCAAGATTAAATCTGCAGATGAAGCCCACGAGCGACATTAACCACATTTATTTGCTGGGAGCTATTGCAGGACTGATCCTGGCGATGATCTGCTTCAATTTTATCAGCCTGTCGACGGCCCGTGCGCTGAAAAAATCGAAGGAAGTTGCCATCAGGAAAATTTCTGGCGGTACGCGTTTTAATCTCGTCCTGCAGTTTCTTGGTGAATCGTTCTTGCTTTGCCTTGGCGGGATATTACCGTCGCCGGTGTTGCTTTACACGTTCAAAGATCAGATCATATCGCTTACCGGTAAGCGGTTCGCCCTCGACCTGACGCAAGGATGGTTTGTGGCGTTACTTGCCTCCACGCTCGCGGCCGTAACACTGTTGTCAGGAATTTATCCTTCATTCTTTCTTTCCTCTTTTAATCCTTCCAAGATATTTCAATCTATTCGGTTAAAATCCTCCGACGGTAAAGTATCGATGAGAAAAGTGCTTGTCATGATACAATTTTCGATCGCATCGCTTATGATCTTTGCAACGTTGCTAATACAGGAGCAGATATTCTTTATCAGGGATAAGAATCTTGGGGCAGATATACATCAGATTGTATATGTTCCGGCAATGAAGAAGGCAGATGCGTTTATTAACGAGATTATTTCTCAAAAAAATGTTCTGAGCGCGACCCAATCTTCGCGTCTTCCTGCGAATGAAGATAATTTTG
>JANYDR010000324.1 GCA_025363495.1 Cyclobacteriaceae bacterium
TTACCCTTCAGCAGATGGAGCAAGCGCTGAAGTCGGGAGATATTCCTCACGAAAAATCCGCCAGATCTGTAGATGTTTTACTAAAGCAAGTAGAAATATTGAATGAGATAGCGGTCTCATTCAGCACATTTGCCAATATGCCGGCACCATCTCCAGCTAAAACCGATCTCGCTGAATCAATTCAGGGCGCTGTCAATTTATTTGCTGCAGACACTCAAGGAAGCGTCACGTATAAGTCAAATGACGAGCGGGTTTGGGTATTGATAGATCCTACTTCGTTCAGCAGAGCTATTTCCAATATAATTATTAATGCCCTTCAGGCAAGGAGAGATGGGCAACGGCAGGTAGAGGTGATTATTACAACTTCGCAAACATCAGGTTCAGTAATTATTACTATTCGTGACAATGGGAAGGGCATGAATAAAGAGGTTCAGGAAAAGATATTCCAGCCGCAGTTTACAACGAAAAAATCCGGGTCAGGACTTGGATTGGCTATGACCCGCCAGATTATAACCCAGGCAAATGGGAAGATCTGGTTCGAATCAACCGTGAACAATGGAAGTACATTTTTTATCGAGGTGCCGCTTTATAAAGCTTAAAGCTAAAAGCCTAAAACTGAAAGCGTGTTTGCTATGACAGATCCCAGCCAAAGTAAACAGGCTTTCCGCTTTCAACTTTCCGCTTTCTGCTCTTTGTAACCTTCCTCACTTTCCCCGGTAATTCTTTTTAACGGCCCGCGCATCCTTTTATAAGGGCACTCTGTCATTGACCAAAATATTCGAATTATGCTTAAAAATTACCTTCTCGTGGCTATTCGCAACATTTTCCGGAATAAGCTTTTCTCGGTAGTCAATATTCTCGGGCTTGCCTTTGGAATGGGCAGTGCTTTATTAATTTTTCTGTGGATCAATGATGAGTTGCGAGTAGACAAGTTTCATCAGCGCGTAGATCGCATTTATAGGGTGATGGAGAATCAGCATTACACGGATGGAAGATTATTTACATTTAATTCGACGCCGGGCCCGTTGGCACCTTTCATAAAAGATAAATATCCTGAGATAGTTTTCGCGTCTCGTTTTACCTGGCCTGTTAATGAGCTTTTTCAGGTTGGCGACAAATCATTTTTTGAAGAAGGTCGTTATGCTGAACAGGATTTTCTTGACATGTTCTCCTTCACTCTTTCTTCAGGAGATATTACATCAGCATTGAAGAACAAAAATTCCATTGTAATCAGTAAATCGATGGCTGAGAAGTTTTTTGGTAAGGAAGATGCTGTGGGAAAAGTCCTGGTGATGAACACAAAACATTCTTTCACGGTCACAGGTGTTCTTAATGACATTCCTAAAAACTCTTCTTTTCAGTTTGACTATCTAATCTCTTTTCAATTTTTCTGGGACGAGAATAAGAGCTGGCTTGATAGATGGGATAATAATAATATCCGCACCTATGTCATGCTTGAAGAAGGTACAAGCCTTCCTGACTTTCAAAATAAATTTAAAGACGAAATAAAGGGGCATGTAGAAAAATCTGAAACAGAGCTCATCGTGCAGCCATTTGGTGATTCGTATCTCCATGGGAATTTTGAAAATGGAAAGCCTTCCGGCGGCAGAATTGAATATGTTGCAATTTTTCTAATTGTGGCGGCTTTCGTTCTGGTAATAGCCTGTATCAATTTTATGAACCTGGCTACAGCCCAGGCGTCCAAACGCGCCAAAGAGGTCGGTCTTCGAAAAGTGATAGGCGCATTTCCTTACCAATTGTTCAGGCAGTTTATGGGCGAGTCATTTTTCACTGTATTATTATCAGCGGTAATAGCCGTTGTCCTGGTGGTGATTGCACTTCCCGGATTCAATGAATTGACAAGTAAAAATCTGGGCCTTTTTTTACTGGATGCAAGGATTGCCTTAATCTTTGTCGGAATTGTAGTATTTACCGCATTCCTCGCCGGCAGTTATCCTGCGATATTTATTTCTGACTATAAACCAGTTGAAGTTTTAAAAGGCCAGCTCAAAAGTGGAAGTGCCTCTCTTTTTCGCAAGGCGCTGGTTGTTATCCAATTTTCCCTTTCTATTATACTGATAATCAGCACCATCGTAGTATTCCGACAGATGAATTTTATGGAGAAACGTGATATTGGATTTGTTCGCGACAACGTGTTTTATATGTGGATGCAGGGTGATATGAACAAAAAATTTGAAACTATTCAGACACAGCTTTCTCAAAACCCAAGTATTGAGAGCGTATCGTCTTCAGGCCAATTGCTGATTGACATTGGCAATTCTACTACGAATGTTGAATGGAAAGGAAAGAGCGACGATGATCGGATTCTGTTCAGTGTTCTAAGTGTGGACTACAATTTTATTCAAATGATGAAGATGGAAATGGTAGAAGGACGGATGTTTGATAAAAGTATAATTACGGATAGTACAAATTACATTGTAAATGAAAAGGCCGCTTCCAAATTTGGATTTATAAATGGTGTTGCGGATCAGGATCTTACGTTGTGGAAGCGAAAAGGAAAAATAATTGGTGTTGTAAAGGATTTTAACTTTGGGTCCCTACACAATCCAATTGAACCTTTGATACTACGCGTTCAAGATATAAGCGACCAAAACTTTGGTGGATGTCTGCTGGTCAGGGCAAAGAAAAATCAGACTGCCGCCGCGCTGCAGGCTGCGGAGAAAATAGCAAAAGAATATGCCCCTGCATATCCATTCAAGTACTCATTTCTAAATCAGGATTGGGAAGATTTTTACAAAGCCGAAGGTGACCGCGGAAAAATTTTTAATGCTCTTGCCGGCCTTTCAATTTTTATATCTTGTCTTGGATTGTTTGGCCTATCCGCTTTCTCTGCGGAAAGAAGGACTAAAGAATTGGGTATCAGAAAAGTTCTCGGTGCGACAAGACCAGGTTTGGTGGGGCTTTTGGGTAAAGAGTTTGCAGTATTAGTATTGGTGTCAGCTGCGGTGGGTTGTCCGGTGGGGTGGTATTTGATGAATAAGTGGCTTACCAACTATGCATTTCATATCGAAGTAGGATGGATCTCTTTGATAGCAGCTGCGTCGGCTTGTATGATTGTGTCGTTGCTTACGGTTGCATACCACTCATTAAAAGTCTCTGCCGCAAACCCTGCAAACTCTCTTCGCTACGAATAATCTTAAATTAATCTGAAGAACGAATGGTATATTATCCATCAGCCAAAGCAAAAGAGCTTTCCACTTTCAGCTTTAAGCTTTCTGCTCTTAAAGCCGTTCCTTCAAATTTTGCATGACTTTATTCGAAAAAACAAAGTCATCCAGTTCTTTTACTCCTGAGTGCATGATTTCCTGGCTGGAACCTTCCCAGAGCTTATGACCTTTGTAAAGGAACATGATCTTTTCCCCGATGCCCATCACCGAATTCATATCGTGCGTGACTACAACGGTGGTGATATTGAATTCATGAGTGATTTCTCCGATCAGGTCGTCAATTAGTATTGAGGTTTGAGGATCAAGCCCGGAATTAGGCTCGTCACAGAAAAGGTAATTCGGATTGTTGACAATAGCTCGTGCAATTCCGACGCGTTTTTTCATGCCTCCCGATATTTCTGAAGGCATTTTCTTATTTACATTTTCCAGGCCTACACGCTGTAAGCAGAAATTAACACGTTCTATTTTTTGTTCGTATGGCATGGTAGTAAGAATATCAAGTGGGAACATGACATTCTTCTCAACATTCTTGGAATCAAAGAGGGCACCACCCTGGAAAAGCATTCCGATTTCTCTTCTTATCTCTGCTTTAATTTCTTTATCTGCTTCTGTAAAATTTCGCAGATCGTAGAACACGTTTCCTTCGTCGGGAGTAATAAGTCCGACAATACATTTTAGGAGTACGCTTTTACCAGTACCACTTGATCCAATAATAAGATTGGTCTTTCCTTTGTCGAACTCTCCGGATATTCCTTCAAGGACGATTTTACCGGTAAATGATTTTGATATGTTTTTGATCTTGATCATTAGCGCACGTAAAGTAGTTGAGCCAAAAGATAATCAGCAATGAGCACGGCCATAATGCTGGATGTTACCGCAGCAGTAGTAGAAATTCCAACCTCCAATGCTCCGCCTTGCGTATAATAACCTTTGAAAGAAGATATTGAGGATATCAGAAAAGCAAATGCAAGCGCCTTGATCAAAGCAAATGTGATGGCATAAGAATCAAAATAAAATCGAAGTCCATAGATGAAATCTGTAGGGCTGATGATTCCGGCAATAGAACCCACCAGGTATCCACCAAGTATTGCACAGAAACCCGCTACGATTACCAGTAGAGGATACATTATAAGGGAAGCAACGATTTTCGGTAGCACCAGGTAGGAGGCTGAGTTAATACCCATCACTTCAAGAGCATCAATTTGTTCTGTAATGCGCATCGTACCAAGTCCGCCTGCCATACTGGATCCAACCTTACCGGCAAAAATTATCGCCATAATGGTAGGAGCAAGTTCCAGTACAACCATTTCGCGTACTACCTGTGCAATAATGTATTTTGGAATCAGAGGGCTTACCATGTTATATGCGGTTTGCACTGTTGTTACCGCGCCTATGAATGTAGCCACCAATGCCACCAGGGCTACTGATTTTACTCCAATCTGGACAGACTCCTCAATGATAAGCTTATAATACGTTTTGAATGATTCCCGGCGGACTACCAATGTCCCCAAAAAAATCATGTACTGGCCAAATCCCTTCATGAAAACATTTAACTTGCCCTAAAGATAAAATAAAAATCATGAGTAAACTGGCCGTCATAACAGGTGGGACGAAGGGAATTGGTAGGGCCATTATTGAGAAGTTTGCATCTCAAAAATTTGATATTGTCACCTGCTCACGCAACGCCTCCGAGCTGGCGAGTTTTAAAGCACATCTGGAATCTACGTATCCTGTTAAGGCGCACGTATTTACGGCAGACATGTCCATAAGAGGTCAGGTAAAATCATTTACTGAATTTGTGCGCACCCTTCGCTCTCCAGTGGAAGTGCTTGTTAATAATGCCGGATTTTTTGTGCCCGGACTAGTCACCGAAGAGAAGGAGGGGACTCTCGAAGGTATGATTGATGCGAATGTTTACAGTGCTTATTATACTACCCGCGGACTGGTAGAAGATATGAAGTCGAAAAAAAATGGTCACATCTTTACAATGTGTTCTATTGCCAGTATAATAGCTTATCCAAATGGGGGATCATACACTATTTCAAAATTCGCACTACTTGGATTTACGAAAGTACTCAGGGAGGAGCTTAAAGATTTTGGGATACGAGTTACAGCAATTTTGCCTGGGGCTACACGCACGGCAAGCTGGGATGGTGTGGAACTGCCGGACGAACGCTTTATGAAACCGGAAGATGTCGCCGATGCAGTTTTTGGTGCATATTCGTTGTCGCCCAGGAGCGTCGTGGAAGAAATACTGATAAGACCTCAGCTGGGAGATATTTAGGTAACCGCATTTTCGCAAAGTCCGCAAAAGAATGCGCAAAGGGCGCAAAGCCTTGACATAATATAAATTTTGCGGCCTTTGCGGCTTTGACTTTGCGTATTTTGCGTGAAACTTTTCAGGCCAGGACTTTGCCACACAGTTGAACTTTTTAATTCC
>JANYDR010000334.1 GCA_025363495.1 Cyclobacteriaceae bacterium
GTAGATATTGGCAAACTCAGTGATAATATCAAGCTCCTTCTGAACATTCTTCAAATCAGAAGCATACACGATATGCTGAAGTTTGTTGTAACGTGCGAGGTCGGGAATTGTCAACACAGGAACGTTGACAGCGTCAATGACAGATACGGCTGTTCCTCCTAATCTCGCTTTTTTTAATGCTGATGCTCCACGTGAACCCATGACAACCATGTTTGTAGGATTCTTATCAGTAAAACGTTTCACCATCTCCGCCACGGTATGGGAACGGATCGCTTTAAAAGTCAATTTATAATTACCCTTTACCTCATTTCGTAACTCCTGGATCAACTGCTCTCCTTCTTCTTCCGCAATTAGCGCAATGTTCTTTTCAATTTGCTTCAGCCTCATATTAGCCTTCGGCGCTCCGTCTATTCGTATGATATTGAGTATCGTAAACTCAGCTTCCAACGGTCCGGCCAGTCGCAAAGCAAATTTCATAGCTACTTTCGACAAAGGAGAAAAATCCGTTAACAGGACAAGTTTAGGAGGCTTCATAGTGAATCAAGTTTGATCAAAATTAACGTATTCCGCCGCGAACAGCAAAAAAAGTACGTCTTCGGATAATTTCCCGTTAAAATCAAACTTACTTTGCAAGCCAATTAATTAAAGCTATGATAAAGTCAATTGCCGTTGCTCTCATTTCAATCGCATGCCTTTCAAATTTTCATTGCACCGCTCAGCAACCTGGTGCAAAGAAAATTCAGCAACACATTAAGATCCTCGCAAGTGACTCGCTGGAGGGTCGTGGTACTGGCACTGCCGGAGGAACAATGGCGTTGACATACATTCAGGAACAGTTCAGGCAAATTGGTCTCGAGCCTAAAGGCGATGGAAAACTCTTCACTCAAAAATATCCATTCAAATCCGGGGTCCACGGAACAGGCAATGAAGGGACTACTTATAATGTGATAGGATATCTCGACAACAAGGCTCCGAATACAATTATAATCGGAGCTCATTACGATCATCTTGGCTTGGGAAACGAAGGCAGCTCGCTGGAAGCTAATCCAGGAGGAAAAATTCACAACGGAGCTGATGACAATGCTTCCGGAACTGCGGGCGTGATAGAGCTGGCAAGGTATTTCAAAAACAATAAAGTGACGGAGAAAAATAATTTCCTTTTCATCTGCTTCTCGGGTGAAGAGCTTGGACTTTATGGCTCCAAATATTTTACTGAACACTCAACAATTGATTTTAACAAAGTCAATTACATGATCAACATGGATATGATTGGCCGGCTGGATGCAAGCAAAGGATTAACGGTAATGGGAACTGGTACAAGTCCTGTTTGGGAACCTCTGCTGAAAAAGTTAAGCACCGCTGAAGTACCCATTAAAACTGATTCATCGGGAACAGGTCCCTCCGATCATACTTCATTCTATCTGAAAAACATGCCGGTACTTCATTTCTTTACAGGGTCCCACAGCGATTATCACAAACCATCCGATGACTGGGATAAGGTAAACTTTGATGGGGAGGTAAAAGTTTTAGATTTAATCATCAAAGTAATCGAAGCAGAAGACAAAGAGCCTAAACTCGCTTTTCTCACAACTAAAAGTAAATCTATGGGTGGATCAAGATCATTTAAAGTTACGCTTGGCGTAATGCCGAGTTACTCTTCTGATGAGGTTGGATTGAAAGTAGACGGAGTAACCGATAACAGACCTGCGGCAAAGGCTGGAATTCTTACCGGTGATTTGATCACGAAGATTGGAGACTACACGATAAAAGATATCCAGGAGTATATGGATGCACTGGGGAAATTTGAGAAGGGGCAGACGGTGCCGGTGGTGGTGAAGAGGAAAGGGGAAAGTTTGATGTTGAGTTTGACTTTCTAATTTGGAGGTTGGAGGGTAGACGTTAGGTTGGAAGTCTAAGTTATAGAACTACTATCGTTCTCCAGCAAAACTATTATTCACTTACCTGCTCTTCCAGCCTCTAACCTACAACCTCTATTTCTTCTCCACCGCGTGCCCACCAAACTCATTCCTCAACGCTGCCACAACTTTCCCAGAAAACGTATCATCTTGTTGCGAACGATAGCGCATTAACAAAGATAAAGTCGTTACTGGCATCGGTACTCCCATCTCGAGCGCTGTTTCCACCGTCCACTTGCCCTCGCCGGAAGAGTGCATCACTCCTTTTATTGATTCAAGGTTTTTATCTTCTTCCAGAGCGTGCTGCGTAAGCTCGAGGAGCCAGCTTCTTACAACCGAGCCATGATTCAATACATTGGTAATAGCCGCCAGGTCGAGGTTAGGATTATGTTCCTTCATAAGTTCAAGACCTTCACCGATGGACTGCATCATACTGTATTCAATTCCAACAGTCACCATTTTCACAAAATGACCACTACCGCTTTTGCCACAGTAAAGAAAGCCCTGTTCAACACAAATAGACTTGAATAAAGGAGTGCAATACTCAAATGCTTCTTTCCATCCGCCAATCATCGTGCAAACACCATTTAACGCACTGTTGACACCTCCGCTGGTGCCGCAATCTAGTAAATGAACTCCCATCTTTTCCAACTCTTTCGCACGGCTGATACTCTCCTTATAAAAAGAGTTACCTCCATCTATAAGGATGTCATCGGCTTTGAGATAGTTTTTAAGATTGTTGATTATCACATCCACCACCTGACCTGCAGGAACCATGATCCAGATTACTCTTCGACCAGAGAGCGCCTGTGGCAATTCATTTAATGAAGAAACAGTTTGGACGCCTTCTGATTGGATTTTTTCCATCGCCGCTTTGCTTGCGTCAAAAGCAACTACTGAATGGCCGTTACGGGTCATATTCAGGGCGAGGTTATATCCCATTTTCCCCAGACCAATTAATCCAATTTGCATGAAATAGATTTTAATGATTTTAGCCTAGCTAATAACGTTACTCAATATCAACACTCCCACCAACCCAAGAACAGAAACAATCGTCTCCATCGTAGACCACGACAAAAATGTTTGCTTGAGTGACAAATTAAAATATTCCTTAAACATCCAAAAGGCTGTATCATTTACATGAGAGAAAAAAAGACTTCCAGCACCCACGCTTAGCACCATTAATTCTGGACTTACACCAGGACCTGCTGCAATAGTGGAAACAATTCCCGCTGCCATGAGACCAGCTACTGTTGCTGAACCAATAGAAAGCCGCACAACTGCTGCGATAAGCCAGCCCAATACTAATGGAGACAACGATAATTGCGACGCATAGCCCGCAACTTCATTAGCAACTCCGCTTTCGATAAGCACTTGCTTGAATCCTCCCCCGGCGGCAATGATCATCATAATCATGGCAATAGACGAAATAGAATCTGTCAGGAAGCTCATCACTTGCGTTATTGACAGTCCTCTTTTATATCCAAAAAAATAAATTGCCACCAACACTGCCAGCAGAAGAGCAACAACAGGTTCACCAATAAGATGCAGAAACGGATTTGTAATGCCGAGAAAACTTTTTCCAAATGTTGCCAGTGAAATAAGAAAGACCGGAAATACGGCAAGTCCAAAACTCAATGACACTGACGGCAGGTCTTTAAATACAGTTGCGGTGACAGCCTTAATTTCTCCACCTTTGATTTTCTTCATTAAGGTCGCAAAGAACGGTCCTGCTATGATAGAAATCGGAATCGCAAGGATGAAGCCATATAATAAAGTCTTTCCGATATCTGCTTTAAATATGGCTGCTATGGCAGTTGGTCCAGGATGAGGTGGAAGAAATCCGTGTGTTACTGACAATGCTGCACACATGGGAATTGCCACCCACAATAATGGAACCTGCGATGTTGCGGCTACTGTAAAAACCAATGGGATGAGAATGATAAACCCGGCATTATAAAAAAGAGGAATACCTACTATTAATCCGGTAAGCATCATAGCCCAGGGCAAACGTTCTTTACCGAACTTACTTATAAGCGTATCACTGATTTGCCGAGCCGCACCGCTGATCTCGATCATCTTGCCAAACATAGCCCCGAGGCCGAGCACAAGCGCAAGTCCGCTCAATGTATCTCCAACTCCTGTCTGGATGGCTTTGATTACCTTATCTGGTGGGATACCCAATGCCAGACCTGCTATAATGGAAACCACTAATAAAGAAAGCAGTGGATTTAACTTTAATAAAATAAGCACCAACAGTAATAGTATACAGCCGGTAACAATAAGTAGCGACATAATTATCCGTTAGCGATCTGATTAAGCAAATGAAAATCTGCCGACAGATGCGGATAGAGATTCTTATACACTGAGAAATATTTCTGATACTTCTGATAGATAGTAAGATCGGGATGAAATACCCTTGCGTTAGGGAATTTAAAATCAGTTTCAATTTTCAAAGCCTGAAATCCAATCAGTGCCGCACCTAACGCTGAGGCATCTTCTGTCCCGCGCACGGTAAATTCCTTTCCAAAAATATCAGAAATAATTTGAACCCAGTGCGGAGACTTGATGAAACCACCGCTGGCAATCACTTTGTCATATGGTCCTGAGTTCTCTTCTACAATTTCAGCAATGGAAAGCAACGCGAATCCAACACCTTCCAGCATGGCCCGCATAAAGTGCTCCTGTGTATGACGTTGACGGACACCAACAAAAACACCGGAGGAATCAGGATCAAAAACAGGAGCGCGTTCACCGAGTAAGTATGGTAAAAAAATCAAACCATCTGCTCCGGGTGCTATTCCGCTTGCGCGTTCACCAAACGTTTTGACATTTACTTTTTCTTTCAACATCTTTTCTGCGAACCACTGCACCAATATCGCACCGTTGTTAGTTGCTCCGCCTGTGATCAACGTATCATCATCCAGGAGATAGTGAAAGGTCCGTCCCTTGTGATCGGGGGAATTTTTCTTTACAGCCTTTCTCACCGCACCGCTGGTACCAATGGTGAGAGAGAGTGTCTTCTCATCCATTGCACCGCTTCCAAGATTTGCAAGACAACCGTCGCTGGCACCAATGACCCATTGCACCGTAGCGGGAAGTCCAAGCTCCGTAGCAAGTTGATCAGAAGGATTTTTAAAAATTGCAAGGGCAGAACATGGAGTGGCAAGTCTGTCGGCAGTGATCCCAATAACTTTCAAAGCTTTCGCCGACCATGTTTTTGTATGAATGTTAAAGAGGCCAGTAGCCGATGCTACCGAGTGATCTATCATAAATTCATTAAAGAATTTACCCCAGATATATTCCTTTATGCCGATAAACTTAAAAGCCTTTTCCAGGATTTCAGGTTGATTCTTTTTAATCCATAATAATTTACACAACGGCGACATGGAATGAATCGGAGTGCCTGTCTCTTCGTAAATTTTTTGACCCCCGTTGCTGAGTATTTCATGGGCCTCATTTTTACTGCGCAAATCAGCCCAGATAATAAGAGGTGTTAAAGGCTCTCCCAATTTGTCGATGGCCATCAAGCTATGCATGGCACTGCTGAAGCTTATGGCATCTACCTGGCCACTTACTTTATCTGAAGAAGTGCGAATGATTCTTTTTACAGCCTGAAAAATTACTTCCGCATCCTGTTCGGCAAAATCTGCCTGAGGATGCTGGGTGGGATAGAATTCTTGCGCTGTTGCCAGCACTTCACCCTTTTGACTCACCACGAGAGCCTTCGCGCTGGTGGTACCGATATCGACTGCAAGGATATATTTCAAAGTTTCAGGATTAGGGTCCTGAAAAATAGAGAAACGAATCGACTAATAAAATGGAGCTAGCGTTTCAGGAACTTGAAAGAACTTTGGGAGTTCCCGTCATCCTTCACCGCAAGGAGGTAAACGCCGGTAGGAAGGTCCTTGACTTTCAGGCGAATTTCATATTCGTCGACGATTTCAGTCTCTACTTCAAGTGAGTTCCCAATAATATTATGGAGCGTTATCTTGATTGTCTTGGCCAGCGGAGTTTCAAATTTGACACTGAGGTAGTCTACCGCAGGATTGGGGAAGATTTTCACCGCTTTTATCGGATCCTGCGTTTGCGCAAACGCATCATGCTGCTGCGCTACCGCAAATTGGGTAGCCAGGAGGATCGATGATGTAAAAACAGCCAGTAAAATTCTCTTCATATGTATCCTTACGCTCTTTAGATGCAAAGGGTACGCCAAAGGTTTAAATCAATGCGACTATTTTGATGAATCTGTAGATAAATGACCCTAAACGCCTAAAATTTTATAGGCTCTGGGCAATAATTCGATCAAATCAGAGGCAACCAGAGAATTCATCCCTTTTTCCCGGGCCCAAAGATCCCCGGAAAGCCCATGCAGGTAGACTCCCAGAATCGCGGTCTCTTCTGCTGAATATTTCTGGGCTCTTAGGCCAGTAAGGATCCCCGTTAGGACATCACCTGATCCTCCGGTTGCCATTCCTGGATTTCCTGTACTATTGAAATAGACTCTTCCTTCGGGTGTTGCGATAGAGGTATGTGCTCCTTTTAAGATAATTACAGATTTGATCTCAATTGAAAGTTGAATTTGCTTTTCCAGCCGCTCGAAATCATCCTTCCAGGGTCCGACCATTCGTTCAAATTCTTTAGGATGAGGTGTGAGTATGCTGCCAGAGGGTATTGTGTGAAACATTTCACGATGACTGCTTAGTATATTCAAAGCATCCGCATCGATTACCATCGGTTTGCCTTCGCTCAATATTTTTATAAAAGCAGCAATCGTTTCTGGATTCTGTCCCAGCCCCGGACCAATGCCTATCACATCGAAAGAATTTAGAATGGGACTTTCGGAAAGAAATTCATTGTTCGGGTCGACTGAAACCATCGCTTCAGGAACGGTTGACTGAAGAATAGAGTACCCAACCTTTGGGATATGGACTGTAAGCAATCCAACGCCTGCACGCAAACAAGCACGGGCAGATAAAACGCATGCTCCCATTTTTCCAAAGCTGCCAGCAATCAATAAGGCTTTTCCGTGGTCACCTTTATGATCAAATGTAGATCTCGGTTTCAGAATTTTCATTACTGACTTCTTAGTCAGGTAATAAAAATTAGTCTTTGCTTCTTTTATAAACGTTTTATCTAGTCCAATATCTACAAGATGCCATTCTCCGACATACTCATAATTTTCAGGGAACAAGAAAGAAAGTTTGGGAAGTTGGAATGCAGCGGTATGATGAGCTTTTACAATTATTCCGATGGAATGTTTATCTGCAAAAAGCCCTGATGGAATATCAATTGCTATTCTTACGGACGAGTATGTGTTAATAGCCTGTATCGCCTTAGCCTGAATTCCATCAGCTGGTCTGGATAGCCCTGAACCAAAAATTGCATCGATTAAAATAGAACAACCTGAAAATATATCCGCTGTTGAAGATTCAGTAAAGTTGTCAACGCTTATTCTTTCCTGTACGCGACCAAGATTAGTCTTAAAGTCATCAGTTTCGTTACCGGAACCTTTTACTATCCATACCTTCACATAATAACCCCATTCCGAAAGGATTCTTGCTACACCAAGTCCATCACCCCCATTGTTGCCAGTACCACAGACGATGCCGATCTTTTTAGTTGAATCAAATCTCTCAACATACCAATTGACAAATGACTGACAGGCCCGTTCCATTAAGTCAATAGATGCAATGCCATCTTTTTGAATAGTCGCAGCGTCCAGTGATCTTATTTGTTCTGTTGAAAGGATTTTTAGCACAAGAACAAAGGTAGGGAAAGAATAGAGACGAAAGATTAAGTGTAAAGCTGAAAGCAAAAAGCTGAAAGCAGCTCGCTGAGAGGAAAAAGCAAGTCTTTCAATTTTACAAGTTGCATAAGCAAACGATTCTTACTTCTTTCTTCTTTCTCCTGGTTTCTATCCTTCATGCTCTTGCCGGTTCTGAGGTTAAAAAATTCTTCTTACGAAGAAGGGCCGCGCTGATAAGGCTAATAATGATTCCGATAGGCAATATTTCTGCCAGTGTCATACCAAACCCGCAACAAAGGATTTTTATACATTTCCTTCATATCATCCATTTGTGTGATCAGTTTTTGAAGCTGGTCTGCCCCAACCCCACTTGTTTTTGCTTTATCGATAGAAAATGCTGCATACTGAGTAATGAAATCGGGAGCCAGGAGTTTTAAATAAAATTCCCAACCAATGGCATATCCCAGCGACGCAATCAGTGCAATCAGCACCCCAACCTGTAGTCCCTTGCCAAAGGAAATCTTTCCACTAAGATAATTATCGCGATAGGATTTAATTCCAAAGAAAATCATTGACAATGCAATGAACATAGAGGTAAACCCAACCCAATCACCATTTTCAAAAGTGATCACCTTACTTTTCCATAATGGAAATACGGCAAACATGACCCCGACGATAATTGCCGCCGCTATCAGGCCAAACGTGATAACTACTTTTTTCATATTATTTTACTTTTAAGTAATGGACTAAGAAAAGTTTAGAATTCGGTTCCGTTGAAAACGACACCGGGAATGAGTTTCCGGATAGATCATAACAAATGGTAAGTTCTTCATCTTTCTTCTTGTAGATGGCTTTAAAGGTTTTTCCCTTATTTGGACCATCGTTGCCAGTCACTTCCATTTTGCCACTGTCGAGGATTTTAATGGTACCGTGATCATTCCCAACGTCATAATGTTCGTCCTTTATGACAAGGAGAATTGTTTTTGTCACGTCTGCTGGAAATTGTTTTCCCGCCATCTCTGAGGTGCTGGCCTGCCAGCTACCGTCTAAATCAGTTGAAGCCATGTTGTTAAAGAGGATTAAAATTGAAAATATAAATGATGTCATATTTTTTGATTATGGCTCAAATATGAATGCAGAAGAAGAAAAAGTCCTCATTCTAAAGTATGATTTTAGCGGGAAAGTGCGAAAGTCATACGAAAGGATGGGAAAACAGGATGCAGGTATTCAGGATTCAGGGTGGAGTGACTTGAAATATCGTTCGTTGGAAGAAGAAGGTGGACTTACGGATTAACATACTTTGCCACAGATATCAAAGATGAACACGCCCCCTGACCGCGCGGGCAAGGACTTAGGTTTTAATTTCTTTATCCTCGAAAATCAGTGTCATTTTATCTAACAAAATATTTTAGGCCGTTGGGCGGTAACCTTTCGCCAGTAGAGTAGAGAAAAGGAACAAGCGGTAAAGAGCTTACGCCACATTTGCTGACCTTGTTTCCTTTTCCCCCTCTTCAATCCGTACCTGCAGTTTTCCCGCATACGGCTTTCCTACTAGAATTCATAACAGACATTCA
>JANYDR010000351.1 GCA_025363495.1 Cyclobacteriaceae bacterium
GACCATCATTCCGTTGCTGAACAAATAGAGTCCAGTACCAATTGAAAAGAAGACACCATAGATAAAGACAAAGAATGAGACCAGAATGTTATTCCACGCTATTCGAAAAAATAATGAAGCCTCATCAGCAGAGGAATATACTTTTGTCGGATTGCCACTCTTAATATTTTCGAGTGTCATGTTCACATAACCGTCCCCAAGAATTAATCTCACGAACGTGTCATCGTATGCGGCTGACACTGCTCCAATCGTGCCGGCGATAATGAAAATTATAAATGCGTAAAACATCGGTTTGCGCGCTTCATATAGTACTTCCGGAAGTTCGGTTTTCCAGAAAGTGATAAACCTGCTCTTCTCTTCTTTTTTATTTTTATAGATCTCCAGGTGGATTTTACTTGCCAGTCCATTCAGGTACTTTGTCGTGCGACTGTTTGGATATTGAGTACGTGAAAAGGAGAGATCGTCAGTGATTTGAATAAACAATTCCGCCAGTTGATCCGGAGGAGCAGATTTTGGTTGGTTCACAATTTTCTCAAATGCCTCCCAGCGAGGTCGATTTTGTTGGATGAAGGCAGCTTCGCGCATGTTCTGGGTTCTAAGTTTCTGGTTCTAGGCTAGAGTTGAGAAATTTGGGTAATCCTTCTTACTTCTTACTTCTTACTCCTGACTTCTATTTTTTAGAAATCTCCTCCACCTTCTTCCAAACTCTTAAAAAATTTCCGGAACAGATTTTTTCTATATCTGACTCACTGTAACCTCGCTTTAAAAGTTCGTAGATAAGGTTTGGATACTGGGAAACATCTTTCAAACCATCCGGTAAATTCATTGCTCCGCCAACACCGTCATAATCAGAGCCGAGACCAACATGGTCAATGCCAGCAAGCTTTACTGCATGGTCAATGTGATTTGCAACTGTTTGAACGTCCGTAGCACCGATTGGATGATCTTTTACAAATTGTTCCATTACTGGTTTGGCAAGAGAATCTTCAAATGACAGTCCTTTGGTCTTTAATAAAGAATCGAGTTGCTTGTTACGTCTGGCAACATCGTTGCTGAGAAAAGCTGTATAAAAATTTATGTCCATCACGCCATCATTCTCTCCAAGCTTCTTGATCATATCATCAGTCATATCACGTCGAACAGTGGGCGCAAAAAATCTTGCCGAAGAGTGTGACGCAATACAAGGAGCTTTAGTAAGCTTCATCACCTGGTAAAATGTGCTGTCATCAACGTGTGAAATATCAACCATGATTCCAACACGATTCATTTCTTTTACCACTTCACGGCCAAACGGACTTAAGCCATTCCAGGTATGTGTCGTGTCACCGGAAGAATCACAGATTTGATTGTCTTTGCTGTGCGTTAATGTCATGTAACGTATACCGCGATCGTAAAAGTATTGAACGTTTTTAATATCATCCCCAACAGGAGCTGCATTTTCCATTCCCATCGGCAAAGAAATTTTTCCTTCTTTGAAATTCTTCTGAACATCTTCTACTGTATTTGCCAAAGCAAACTTGTCAGGAATATTCGAAGTAATACCCGTCACCATATTAATAAGGGAGTCTGCCAAAGCCTTCCCTTTATCGGGAAACAATTGATAAGATGCTGGTATATAGATTGACATAAATGGCGCACTCAATCCTCCTTTTTTGGCACGCTCGTAGTCAAAATCGCCCCCCGGATAGCTTATAGGAATTCCCATGTACTCTCTCGTTACCCTGAAATTTTTCATCTTAAGCCGAAAGGGCAGATCCACATGACCATCGGCGATAATGTACCTGTGGGCAAGCTCATCGGCGAAAGCGTGGAGTTGTTCGTCGTTCATGCGATCTACTGGCTTTTTTTCAGAACAGGAGAAAAAAAGTAAGGAAGCCGAAAGACAAAGGGTAGAGAAGAATTTCATAGGTTTGGGTTTAGGACTGAAAGTTAAAAAGTTTCATGTGTCATCGCCTGGTTTTTTAGTACAATCGGGCGAGAACTTTATGGCTAGATCCTAAAATCGCATACCCAAACGAATGCAGGTTCACGTCCGTACCACACAAAATGTTTTTATTCATTATCCTGTAGCCAGTCTTGGTGACAGGATTCTGGCATACCTGCTCGATCAGCTGATTTTGATTGTCTTTGTTATAGCTATTGCTGCGCTATATATCAACATAAAAATGGAGGTTATCTGGATATGGATTGTGACGGTGGGAGTACCGGCAATTTTGTATCATCTCCTTTTTGAGATATTCATGAATGGTCAGAGTCCGGGTAAACAAGTATTGAAAATAAAAGTTATTCGTCTAGATGGGACTCCCGCTTCCGTTGGTGATTTCCTTCTTCGGTGGGTATTCGCATTCATCGATATTCAACTGATGTCAGGACTAATTGCGGTTCTATCTAT
>JANYDR010000415.1 GCA_025363495.1 Cyclobacteriaceae bacterium
TAGTTCAACAGGGACACAAGACAAGTATTCATAGTTTGACGTATGCACCCGATGGGGAAAAGTTTGTCACACATTCCTATACTGACAATACGCTGATGATCTGGAGTAAGCAAGGGTTGCTGATCAAATCCATGCCCCTGAGCTACGGGCGAGACTTTGAGTTTACTCCCGACAGTAAATTTCTCATTGGGAAAGATGAGATTTACGATCTCAATGGAAATAAAGTACTCACGCTTTCTCCAGGCTCGAACAATGGGGTGTCTTGTTCTAAGATGAGTCCTGACGGAAAGATCATTGCGTTGGGCCTTGACAATACAAATATTCCGAATAAGCGTAAGATCCGAATCATTGATCGTCAGGGGAATATTGTTCGGCTCATCAACGGAACGAATCACACCGCACGTTGTATCGCATTTAGCCCTGATGGAAAATTAATGGCTATCGGTGCCGGCTCCATTAATCCGCAAGGATACATCGTTGGGCAGGAAGAACCTCTTGATCCGACTTGCGAAGTAGTGATAATGGATATCGAAGGAAATATCCAGAAGGTCTTGCCCGTGGATAAGGATGTAAGGGCCGTGACCTTCAGTGCAGATGGACAAAAGGTTGTTGCTGCAATCGACAATGGTAAGATCATGAATTGGAATGTGGATGGTACACTCATTTCTGAAACGCAGACTTCCAGTGTTTATGATATTGACTACAGTCCAGACAACAAATACTTTATTGCCATCGGCTATAGCGATCTCACATTATATGCCCCCAATGGAACGCTTTTAAGAAAATTTCATAGCGATGGAAATATTTTAGGGTCGGGTGGTTCTGGGGAATATTGTGACTTTAGTCCAGACGGCAAATATATTCTTACATGCAACGGGGCTAATATTTTTATCTGGAATGTGAATGGCATGCTCATCTACACCATCCCATCATTTGATGCTTCGCAAATATGGTCTACGTTGAAACTAAGAACGGAAGGAGACCTCTTCTACTCAGGCAGAGAATTATGGTCTATGGAAGGGAAGCGCGTGGCGTTACCGGAATCACGATATGGTTATAAGTTCAGCGATGATATGAAATACGCAGCACGGCCGGAAAGCGAGAGCACAACAATCTTTGCGATAGACGGAAGCCGATCTTTTGTAATGTCTGGAACGGATGTCGCGAAATTCACGAAGGATGCTATCATTGCAAGACCAAAGTCCTGGAAGAGCATCAATACTGCACGATTTGATCTCAATGGAAAATTCATTGACTCCGTCAAAGCGGAAAATCCTGAAAAGTACAGTCCTGATGGAAAATATTATTTCATATCAAACTATCGAAAGCTCGAACTCGTTGATGTCGCGAAAAAGAAAAGTCAGATTTTTTACAATGCTGATTCCGCTTCAGTGCCTTCGTATGACCGGTATTCCTATACCAGGACTGGTGGTTTCTTCAGTCCTGATAGTAAAGTATTCGCGAGAAATACGAAGCAAGGCATCACCCTGCACGAAGCTTCTTCCGGGAAAGAACTTTCTCAGTTATCCACTATAACTCCACTGGGTGGAGGCTACGAAATAAATGATGGCGCAATGGGAAATGGTATGGGTGGTGACGCAGAAGACAAGAAACTTTTCTTTTCGAAAGATTCAAAGCGTGTCTACATTCTTGGATATTACCGACTATACGCTTACGACCTGAAAGGAAATAGAGTTTTAACAGGCCCCGATATTTCAGATACCCAGGGAAAATTTCCAGAGGTCGCTGTCAGCAGTGATGAAAGCTATTTGATTTGCTTTAGCGGGAACAAACACCTCCACCGCATCAGCATGCAAAGCGGGGAAATTCTAAGTAGCTCAAGGGAGTTGGAGGCAACTGTTAGCCAAATGATATTTACACCAAATGGAAAACTCCTGCTCACCAAAGATGGTAACGGTGCAGTACGACTCTGGAATTCTGAAACACTGGTTGAAGTTGCAAGATTTTATGGGCTTGGAAGTTCTGACTACGCCATCGTCACACCCGATGGTTATTACTCGGCTTCTAAGAATGCGGGGCGTTACATGCACTTTTCAAAAGAATTAAAAACCTTCACCTTCGATAACTTTGATCTGATTTACAATCGCCCGGATATCATTGTGAAACGCCTTGGTTACGGCAGTGATGAATTGGTTGAGGGATTAAAAAATGCTTACCTCAAACGTCTGAAGAAAATGGGGTTCACGGAAGATCAGGTGAGTCTTGATGTTCATTTACCTGAAATCGAAATTCTGACAAAGGATATTCCTCAACTTACCGAATCCAAGTTTCTCACAACACAGATAAAAATATCAGATTCGAAATATTTACTGGATAGAATTAACATTTACGTGAATGAAGTTCCTCTCTTTGGTTCGAAGGGAATGAATGTAAAGGATTTGAAAACTTCGTCACTTACGAAGGAAATTAAAGTGGAACTCGTGAACGGAAGAAATCTTATTCAATATGCTGTGATGAACGACAAAGGGGCGGAATCCATCAAGGAAACGATTGATATTAAATATACAGGTCCAATTGTTAAACCGGTATTGTATGCGGTTACCATCGGAGTATCTGACTACGCTGACAATACTTTCGATTTGAAATACGCTGCAAAGGATGCGACAGATCTTGCGGCTTTACTTGAGACAAATAAAACAAACTATGCCGAAGTGAAGGTTTTGAAAATTATAGATGCCACTGCCACTAAAGAAAATATTAGGAAAGCGAAAGAGTTTTTAACCGCAAGCCGGGTTGACGATCAGGTGGTTCTATTTGCAGCCGGCCATGGTCTGTTGGATGATGACATGAATTTTTATTTCGCAACCGCCAATGTGGAATTTAACAATCCCGCGCCACTCGGGTTGCCGTATGAAGATCTTGAAGGCCTTTTAGACGGAATCCCCGCCAGAAAAAAACTGATGTTAA
Organism: Cyclobacteriaceae bacterium; assembly: GCA_025363495.1. Taxonomy (GTDB): domain Bacteria; phylum Bacteroidota; class Bacteroidia; order Cytophagales; family Cyclobacteriaceae; genus ELB16-189. The sequence continues at coordinate 2,929 of JANYDR010000415.1, forward strand.
TAGATGCGTGCCATTCCGGAGAAGTTGATAAAGATGAAACGGTGTTTACCAACGCCACTGCAAAAAGTAACGGTGGCACGGTTGCCTCACGTGGGTTTAAGAATGTGACGAAGAAGGAAAGTGTTGGTTTGAAAAGTTCTTTCGAACTCATGCAGGAACTTTTTACCGATTTAAGGAGGGGTTCAGGTGCAGTGGTTATTTCATCCGCCAGCGGTGTTGAATTTGCATTTGAATCAGATGCATGGAAGAACGGTGTGTTCACCTATTCATTGTTAGAAGGTTTGAAAACGAAAAAAGCAGATTCAAATAGCAACCAGGAAATTAATGTTTCGGAGTTAAGAGACTACGTGATTCAAAAAGTTTCCGAACTGACCCAGGGAAAACAACATCCTACTTCACGCAAGGAAAACCTCGAATTTGATTTTAAAGTCTGGTAACTTCCTAAAACATACTAATTCAAAGCATCTGAGAACTTAATAACAAATATTCCAGAAGCCGAAACATCTGTGGGTTTCATCACCGATAAATCCAAAATCAAATTAACCCCTTCCTTTTTTGAGGGAATGATTTTACCCGATCCCAACAAACTAATTTTAGTTGTTGGTTTAATAGAAATGTTCTTCAACGTTAGCTTATCGCGATAGCTTGGCACTGTGCAATACAAGTCCCTATTTTTCTGAGTGAAGAAGCACTCCACATAAGCTGTATCTTTTTTAGGCACTACCATTTTGGCAATGCTATAATCTGCCATAAAGCTAGCATTCTTCTTGGCAGGCTTAACACCATCGCTCCATTGCATTGTTGTTTTAAACGCTTCGGTTCCATAAATAGATTCTCCATTCACTTTTA
>JANYDR010000427.1 GCA_025363495.1 Cyclobacteriaceae bacterium
TGTGCTCGGACAAGATATTATTGGATTGCGTGGGTATCCGGACAATCAAGTGACACCGCCTAACTATTCCCGCAGAAGCGGGGTGCAAGGCTCCGGAGGAATTGAGGGGGGTATAGTTTACAATAAAATTGGAATGGAACTTCGTTATCCGGTCACCACCAGTCAGACGGCAACTATTTACACTTTGATATTTGGTGAGGCGGGTAATAACTGGAATAATTTTTACGACTTTAATCCGTTTAAATCCTATCGATCTGCGGGTGTCGGTGCGAGAATATTTATGCCAGCATTTGGACTTATAGGACTTAACTGGGCTTATGGTTTTGATGCTCTTCCAGGCTCCACACAAATAAGCGGTTCTCAATTCCACTTCACCATTGGTCAGCAAATACGTTAGAATTTGAAGCATTTTGCCACGATAGCATTCGCCTTATTCTTCGGCCTGAATTTTGCCGAAGCACAGAAGTTTGGGTACATCGACACCAATTTTATATTGGGTAAGATGCCGGAATATTTGAAAGCGCAAAGTGAGATAGACCAGCTTTCCGGAGGATGGCAAAAGGAAGTTGAGGATATGTCTAAAAATGTAGAAGCTCTTTATTCTTCCCTAAAGGCTGAAGAAGTCCTGTTAACGGATGAAATGAAAGGGGAGCGACTGGACGCAATTCATAAAAAAGAGGCTGACTTAAAAGAATACCAGCGGAAAGTTTTTGGATTTGGGGGATTATTTTTTTTGAAAAAACAGGAATTGATTAAACCTTTGCAGGACAAGGTCTTTGACGCGGTTGAAAAAGTTGCAAAACAGAACAGGCTGGCAATCATTTTTGACAAGTCAGGGGAATTGGTAATGATATATACAGATCCCCGCCATGATTATACTGATTTTGTATTAGAGGAGCTTGGTCTTGGTGATCCGAACGATAAAATAAAGTAGCAACAATAAATAAGTTTGAACATGAAAACGGTACTGGTTCTTTTTTTTACAATATTAACGGCAGGAGCATTCGCACAAACGGATGAACATGTTCAAAAACTTGGCTATGCCGATTGGGAAGCCATCTTTAATCAAATGCCCGATGCTAAACAGGTTGAAAATTCTTTAAAGATTCACAGTGATCAATTGAAAGCACAGTTGGACGCGAAGTATAAGGAGTATGAAACGAAAGTAAAATCCTATCAGGCAGGAGCGGCTACTATGCTTGAACCTGTTCGCAAGGATAAGGAGACAGAGTTGACACAGCTTCAGGAGAATATTACTAAGTTTCAGCAGGATGCTCAGACGTCGTTGCAAAAAAAGCAAACCGATTTAATGGAGCCTGTCTTTGCAAAAGTAGCGAAGGCGATCGATGCAGTAGCAAAAGAAAATGGGTATACATACATCTTTACTGCCAAAACGTTGGGCGGTGATGACATACTCTTATATAGCGACGAAAAATATAACGTGTCAACACTTGTGCTGAAGAAAATGGGTGTTACGCCCACAGTGGCCGCAACAAAATAAAAATAACAGAACACCTCAACATCAAATAAATAAACCAACATGAGAACTGCATTGATCCTTTTGTTAACCCTGTTTTCGGCAGCTGCTTTTTCGCAGACGGCTCCTATACAAAAGATAGGATACGCTGATTGGGAATATATTTTTAGTCAAATGCCGGAAGCCAAACAAATTGATAATGAATTAAAAACTCATGCCGCGCAGCTGGAAACTCAGATGAAAGCAAAATACGCTGAATATGAAAGTAAATTAAAAGTTTACCAGGCAGGTGCGGCCACGATGGTCGATGCCGTTCGTAAGGATAAAGAAACGGAACTTACACAACTTCAGGAGAGCTTTCAGAAATTTCAAACAGACGCTCAGGCTTCAATACAGAAAAAGCAAACTGCATTAATGGCTCCTATCTATACGAAAGTTGGAAAAGCAATTGAAGATACCGCTAAAGAAAATGGATATGCATTTATCTTCGCTCCTCAAATGCCGCAGGGTGGTGATATTCTTTTATACAGCGATGAAAAATATGACGTATCCGTGTTGGTGCTAAAGAAGATGGGAATTACACCTTCGGCTGCTGCGACCGCGGTGACGCCGAAATAATTGTAATCAGTGGCAAGTAATCAGTGATCGGTAGTGCGCGGCTAGTTGACTAAATTTTCAACATAACCCAAACCACTGATCACTGATTACTTCTTTTACTGATTACCTAATCACTACTAATACTAGCTTAATCGTATTAACTGCGCCGACGGTTACTAAAAAGGCACTTTAACCGCCGCTTGTCACTTTTCAAATTCAAATGAGATTTTGAATCTTGAAATTTGATAAAACCTTACCTATGCAAAAGTTAATTCTTGTTGCGCTTCTTTTGGCGGGCGTAACTCTTCAGGCACAAAATTCCTATTTCTTTCCAGTGGGGAATTTTGATTCGACCATTCCATCTCCGGAACAATTCTTTGGATACCCGATTGGAGAGTGGCACACACGCCATGAAAATATTGTCTCTTATTTTAAGGAGCTGGCACGTGTTTCCACCAAGGCGCATTTTCAAATTATCGGATATACCAACGAGCATCGTGCTCAGGTAATACTTACCATTACCAGTGCAGAGAACTATAATAAAATCGAAGATATCCGTAAGGAGCATTTAAAACTGAAAGACCCATCTGCATCCGTTGATATTTCAAAGATGCCAGTGGTTATTATGCATGGGTATAATGTGCATGGCAATGAGCCCTCCAGTAGCGAGGCAGCAATGCTTACCGCTTATTATCTCGTAGCATCGCAAGGTGAAGAGATTACAAAAACATTGAAGGAATCAGTTATACTTATAGATCCCAACTATAATCCGGATGGTCGTGATCGTCATAGTAATTGGGCAAACATGCATAAAGGAAATCCGCCGGTATCCGATCCAATGGATCGTGAGCATAATGAAGTATGGCCGGGAGGAAGATTTAATCATTACTGGTTTGATCTGAATCGTGATTGGCTGCCGTTGGCACATGTTGAAACAAGAAATCGTGTTGAGTTTTTTCATCAATGGCTTCCAAATGTAGGTACCGATTATCATGAGATGCAGACAACGGGGACAAACTTTTTTGAACCGACTAAGCCTTATGGATCTGAGAATCCTGTAATTCCGAGAAGCAATTATGACGGATTAAACACATTATTTGCAAAGTATTTTTCCAGGGCATTGGATGATATAGGGTCGTTGTATTTTACTAAAGAAGTATTCGACAATTCGTATCCAGGTTATGGTTCAACTTATCCGGATATTCATGGGGGATTGGGATTAGTGTTTGAGCAAGCAAGTTCAAGAGGACACCTCAATCGTAGTACAACTAAAGATGTGACCTTCGCCTTTACCATACGGAATCATGTGAGGACCAGCCTTGCTACGGTAAAAGCAGCAGTTGAAAATCGCGAGGTCATGCTGAAGCATCAACAGGATTTTTTTAAAACAGCTTTGGATGAAGGAAGAAAGTCAGCTGTTAAGGCGTACGTTTTTGGTGATGGCAAAGATATGGGTCGTACCCGCGCTTTTGCGGAGTTACTTCTTCAACATCGTATTGAGACTTACCCTCTTACAGCTGATCTCGCCATGGGAAATAATAAATACGAAAAGGGGAAAGCATTTGTTGTTCCAACCGATCAGACACAGTTCAGAATGGTGCGTAGTATTTTTGAAAAAGTGACACAGTTTTCAGACAGCGTGTTTTATGATGCATCATCCTGGACAATGACACTTGCCTACAACATGCCAAATGATGGTCTAAATGCAACAGTTAAGTTTTCGAAGGGAGATAAATTAAAGCTGTCGGATTTGACACCTGCACCTATTGCAGTAACAAAATCTAACTATGCTTATCTGATTGACTGGAACGACTACAACTCACCGAGATTATTATATCAATTGCAGTCGAATAAGATTTTTGTCAAATCTGCATTCAAGCCTTTTGCTGCTACTATAAATGGAGTGAAAAGAGGTTTTGGTTATGGTAGTCTTGTGATTTCAGTGACTGACCAGAATATAAATGCAGACGAGTTGTACGAACGCCTCAAAGAATCCTCTGCATCTACTGGTGTAGATGTTTATTCTGTCGCCACTGGTCTTAGTCTGGAAGGGATTGATCTCGGAAGCAATAACATAAAAACTGTAGCCGTGCCAAAAGTGGCGATGCTTGTCGGAGAAGGGGTTACGCCGATGGAGGCTGGTGCAACCTGGTATTTACTCGACTCCAAATTGCAAATGCCGATCACGAAAGTCAATACCAGTCAGTTCGGTCAGTTGAAGGTTACAGATTATAACACACTAATCCTTGTTTCTGGAAATTATACAATACTGGGAGAAACGGGGATCACAAAAATAAAAACTTGGATTCAGCAAGGCGGCACATTGATACTTTATCGCAATGCAATAACATGGGCCGTTCAGAATAAACTGATTGATGAACAATTGAAAAAGGATGATGAGGCTGACAAGAAAAAGGAAGCTAAGCGACTTGATTACGTTACTTCTCAAGATTATATCGGTGCAAGGTCGATCGGTGGCTCGATGTATATGGCCAATCTTGATATAACACATCCACTTGGATTTGGGTATACGCGAAGAGATTTGCCTGTTTACCGGAATCACACCGTTTTTCTCGAACAAGGGAAGAATCAATTCAATACAGTGATCAAGTATACTGCCAATCCTCTGCTAAGCGGATATATTCATCCTTCTAACCTTGAAAAAATTAAGAACTCCATATCATTGTCGGTTAGTCCAATGGGACAAGGCAGGGCGATTTTATTTGTAGATGATCCGACGTTCAGGGGATTCTGGTACGGAACAAATAAATTACTTTTCAACGCTTTGTTCTTTGGATCGCAAATAACGACATCCAATTTTGATGAGGAATTTCATTAACTTGATGGTGAACCATTGGTAATAACTACAAACAATGGTTTTAAAGACAGATCGAGGTGATGGATATGAAAATTTTAGCAGGGTTCTTAATAATTGTATTCGCGCTTGCGTCCTGTAAGAATGATTCTTTGGACAAAGCAGGGAATAATTGTGGAGTGAAAAATCCTACAGAAGATCTGTCCTGGCTGAAGCAGGAAATTTCAAAAAGAGACCAGAACCTGACCGATCTCAATAAGTATTTTTTTATCCAACAGGCAGAATACGAAGGGCAAACTGTATTTGTTTACAGTAACTGTTGTCCCTTCTGTGATACGATGCTTTTAGTTTACAATTGCGAGGGAGTTCTTTTGCAAAGTTCGGATAATCAGAAAATAATAAACTCAAAAGTGATTTATCGTCCTTCTGATTTTAAATGTCAGCTGTAATTCTTACTGGAGATACGCAAGGAGATTATTGATCGATCGACTCTTCTACTTTATCCATTTTATCTTCAGAGAAAGCCCCTGAGGTAGCATACACAATTTTTCCATTGGGATCGAGTACAAAAAAGTAGGGAATGTCACGTCTTTCGAAATCGAGAGCTTCTTTATATGTTTTTAACTCACCTTTATAGAAAAGAATGTTGGGTAATAATTGAGGATCCATATTCTTCGCTGCTTTTTTCTTTGCTGTTCCTGTAGCGGCAGCATTAATGCCCGTAAACATTGGAATAAAATAAACATTCACATCATAACCCATTCCTGCCATAAGACCGGTGCCTTTTTGAACAAACTTTGAAAAGACCGGCTCAAACCAGGTATTCAGTTCATCCTCAGATTTTTTTGAATAGGCTAAACCGAGCAATGTATATTTTCCCTTTACATCGTCTGGCAATGTTATTTTCTTGTCTTCGACAGTTTGAGTCTCCATTGCGGGAAACATTTTTCCGATAACCTGTGCAGAGGTAAGTTCCGATGCGATAAACATCAAAGCGAAGGGAACAATGTACTTCATATTGAATATTTAATAATGATCAAATTTACAGAAAACTGAATAAGGCTGAGATCACTTCGTCTTCCAGCCATGCTACTTAACGAAAAGTAAACCTATCTATTTCAGTTTTAGGGTTCCTTTTTCCACCTCAAATTTCTTAGCGAGGAATTCTTCCGCTCCAGGCTCACGAAGTGTTTTCACATAAAACCACTCTGCTTTGGTTTTTGCGGGATATAGCGTTAACAGCAGATAACCATGATCACGGTCATTCACATACTTTACATGTGAATTTTGTTTCATCAATGCCTTCTCAGCCAATTTAACTGTGTCGGTGCTTTTATATTCATTGCCATTGGCTGATGATATACTGGGAGTACCAAATTCAACAGCGAAAGGAACATATGATTTTTTTATATTGATAGCAGCTTCAATTGCCTATGATCCGTGAGTATCACCGGTTGTGAAGACTATGTTTTGGATTTTATTTTTTCCAATAAAATCAATAATTGTTTT
>JANYDR010000544.1 GCA_025363495.1 Cyclobacteriaceae bacterium
CGAAAACTTCATCAAGCAGTTTTTTCCAGCACTCAGTGAACGCGAAAAAGCAAAATACTGGAATACAATCAAAGGTGACTTTGAATTTTACAATACACTTGCGTTTGGTCAATTAGATGATTTCAAGGACCTCAGCGGTAAGGTTTATAACTACCAGTTACTGACCAAGGCGTTGTTGCTCAGTAGCTCCATCAAGATCCGTGAACGCATCCTGAACAGTAAAGACGAAGCGCTGAAGGCGAGCTACAATCAATGGGTATTAAGAAAAGAGTTCCTTACCAATGCACTATCAATGAGCACTCAACAGCTTACCGATAACAACATCGATCCAGTAGCATTGGGCAATGAAGTGGAACGACTCGAAGTAGAGTTAAGTGAGAAGTCTGAGATCTTCGGACAAAGTTTTGAAAACAAACGCATCACGTATGAAAACGTGCAGTCAGCGCTTGGTAAAAATGATGTAGCTGTTGAAATGGTCCGCTATCGTTACTTCAATCACACGTTTACCGATTCAATTATCTACGTAGCCTTATATGTTAAAGCTGATAAAAGTCGCCCGAAGGCTGTAGAGCTACCGGAAGGTCACCGGATGGAAACACGTTACTTTAAATACTATCGCAATTGTATTATCGGTAAGATTGCTGATCAAGTATCTTATAAAGTCTTCTGGGAACCAATTCAAAAAGAAATCGGACAATATGCAACGATCTTCCTTTCCCCTGACGGAGTGTATAATCAGATCAATCTTGAAGCTATTCCAACACCCGACGGCAAGTATGTAATTGATAATTCAAACATTGTAGTGGTGAGTAATACCAAGGACCTCTATTTACGCAAAGTCAAAGCAAAACTTGCCGGCGCCGCACCGATCAACAATGCTTCCATGTTTGGCAATCCAACATTTTACCTTACCGCTTCTGCTGATCATCTATTCCCTGCACTTCCGGGCACAGAAAAAGAAGTTGATGAGCTTCAAAAATTATTGAAAGGAAAGGGTTGGGCCACTGACGAGTACATGGAAAAAAGTGCCAGCGAGGAAAAAGTAAAATTGATTGACAACCCCCGCGTTTTTCATATTGCGACGCACGGATTTTATACCAAGGCCGAAGACATAAGCCTGCAAAAAGAACTTACCGAGAATGAAGCGATGCAGGCAGAAAATCCCCTATTGAAATCAGGATTGCTGATGACCGGTGGAGGTGATATTTTGGATCACACAAGCTATAATTATAACGTGGAAAATGGCGTGCTTACCGCTTATGAGGCAATGAGTCTGAATCTCGACCGGACTGATCTCGTAGTGTTAAGTGCATGCGAGACGGGTCTTGGGGAAGTCTCCAATGGAGAAGGGGTCTATGGTCTGCAACGTGCATTCTTCGTTGCCGGTGCGAAGGTCCTCATCATGAGTATGTTTAAAGTTGATGACGACGCGACCCAGAAGCTGATTTTAAACTTCTATAAAAAATGGCTCGCTACCGGCAACATGCGACAAAGTTTTGTTGATGCAAAAAAGGAATTGCGACTGGAGTATCCCGAACCAATTTATTGGGGAGCGTTTATGATGATCGGACAGGAGTAGTAATTTTGAAAATGAGTTAATTTGAAAATTTCCTGCCTCGCCGGCAGGCAGGGAAAATGGGGCGCTCCAGATCTGAGGATTTGTCGTTAAAGCGAGGGTGAACTAATTTTCAAATCTTCAAATTGCCCTTATGAAACAATTCTTCAAAGAGATATTTGAATACCATCATCATTTCAATCAGAAACTGTTGATTGAAATAGAGAAACATATTGAAAAACTTCCCGAGCGGACATTCCCACTCTTTTGTCATGTATTAAACGCACATCAGGTTTGGAACTCAAGAATACTGAACTTCACTTCCTTCGGCGTAAGAGACATTCATAAAATTGAGGATTGTGCAGAGATTGACAGGACCAACTCTTCGGATACTTTAAAAGTCATTGAATCAGAAGGGTTTGAAAAGATAATCCATTACAAAACTTTCCGGGGCCAGGAGTTTTCAAATAGTGTACGTGATATTCTCTTTCATAGTTCCAATCACTCAACACATCACAGAGGACAGATCGTTTCAGACTTTCGGCAAGCCGGAATTGAACCGATTGTAACGGATTATATTTTTTATAAACGATAAATGGTTTACGGAAATTGGCTCGTCAACTAAGGGTTATTGAAATAGTTACCAGTCACCGGATACCTGTTGCCGGGGGTTCTCTCCAGGTAACTGGTATCCGGCAACCGGTTACTTACTTTCCTTAAAATTATCCATCATCTAGATAGACTACCCACATGCCCGGAGAAACCAATCTTTCAAAACTCTTAAAAACACTAAAGCCTGAACACGTTCCAGGAGATTACGTCTTTTGTTCAGTTCCCTCTCTGAATGCGCTTGATCTGAATGAAATTCAGTGCTCATGCAAGGAGAAAGAAGGTATCAGCATCGTTTTACGAAAGGAATATGCGGATAAATTAAAGCTTGATTATTCTTTAGTCATGGCGTGGATCACATTGACGGTGCATTCATCACTGGAAGCCGTGGGGATGACGGCAGCGTTTTCAAAGACTCTTGCGGAAGAGGGGATAAGTTGCAATGTGGTGGCTGCTTTGCACCATGATCATATTTTTGTGGGAAAGAAAGATGTGGGTAAGGCAATGAAGGTACTGGAGAGTATTTCGGGAGACATTCAGCTTCGCTGAATTTTTATTTCACCACGGAGCCACGGAGAGCACGGAGTTCCAAAGAATACGTGTCTGTCGATATGGCAAGACTGAGAATTCAGTTTATAAAATATTTTGTTCGATTCAAAAGCTCCCTGAATCTCTGTGTGTTTTTACTCTGCGTCCTCTGTGACTCTGTGGTGAATTATATTTAGCGCATCCATGCGCCGAGTTACGTAGTAGTCACCAGGCCACTAAGAACACACCATGATAACTGGAATTCATTGAACTACATTCAATGAGTTACGTTCACCTAAGGGAACAATTCAAAGTCGTTAACGAATTTGATTTCCGCTTCTAAGGGCATTCGTTCCGAAAAAAAAATCGGAGTTTGACGAAGTGGAATAGCTTCAAATTTTGATCAGAAGTCACTTTTTTTTGATAAATCCTCCAAATCAGTATAGAAACGAAGGAAAGAATGGGAAGTACCGGACACAAACCGAACAAATACCGAACACTAACCGTCCAAATACCAAACACTA
>JANYDR010000564.1 GCA_025363495.1 Cyclobacteriaceae bacterium
GTAGACGTTTCATGTTTCCACGAATAGTCTGTGGAGTTGCTGCAAAAGGAAGTGCCAGCAAAAGGAGAAGCAGAATTCTTTTCATGATTCCGCCACCATTAAAAGTTCTCTCACAGGATCTGTGGCCGGATGATCAAAGATTTCTTTAACAGACCCAAACTGCTGGATCACTCCGTTGTCTATGACTAAAATATAATCTGCTAATTTTTTTGCCTCGCGCATATCATGTGTGACCAGCAGGACGGTACGAGGAACATTTCGTTGCAATTGGATAAATTCCTGATGAATGTCAAATCGTGTAACCGGATCAAGCGAACCAAACGGCTCATCCATTAACAATACCGGAGGATTTAGAAATAAAGCACGGCAAATTCCGGCACGCTGCTGTTCACCACCTGATAATTCGTATGGATATTTTTTATAAAGATGACCTTTCAAATTTACAAGTTTCATCATCTCGTGAAGCCTTTCTTTCTTAATTTCATTTTCAGGCAGGTGAGTCTTTCCTGCCAGGAGAATATTTTCTTCTATCGTCAGGTGTGGGAAAAGACCAATCCCCTGAATAACATATCCGATTTTTTTTCTCAACGCTTGCAGGTTTGAATAATCTATAGGCGCATCAAAAACACGGACTTCTCCAGATGTTGGTTTCAACAAACCATTGATGCTCTTTAAAAGCGTTGACTTTCCACTTCCGCTTTTACCAATGATGGCAGTCACCTTTTTCTCCTCAAAACTGATCGACATATCGCTGAGAATAGTGCGATTGCCAATCTGATGACTGATGTTAATGAGTTTTATAGGCTCCATTAAGCAAAAGGTAAAAATAAATGATCAGGTTTCACGAAGTTTCGCTCAGCCACGCAAGTTTCGCAAAGAAATTTGTTTTGTTTTCTTTGCACCGTGAAAATCTTATTGCTCCATCAATATTTTAAGACGCCTGAAAGCGGAGGGGCAATCCGGTCGTATTATCTGGCAAAGGCATTGGTAGAGCATGGTCATCGCGTGGTAGTGATCACGTCTTTCAATGGAGAGAAGTATAAAACTGAAATAATAGATGGTATTGAAGTTCATTATTTGCCTGTTGCGTATGACAATAGGTTTACTTTTAATGAACGTACGAGAGCTTTTCGCAAGTATGCAATATCAGCTGCCGGATTGGCTGGAAAGTTTTCTGATTTTGACCGCTCCTATGCCATCTCCGTTCCGTTGACAGTTGGGCTTATAGCTCGCTGGGTCAAGTTCAAGTATAATATTCCTTATTTCTTTGAAGTGGGAGATCTTTGGCCGGAGGCACCCATTCAATTGGGGTTTGTTCAGAATTTTTTTCTCAAACGAATATTGTACAGTCTCGAGAAATCAATCTATCAGGATGCTGAATCGATCGTTGCGCTGTCGCCGATGATTCAATCTGCTATTGAGAAGAAAGTACCTGGAAAAAAAGTCTACATGATTTCCAACATGGCTGACTGTGAATTTTTTCATCCTGAATTGAAAAGACCTGAACTTGAAAATCGGTTTGGTGTTACCGGAAAATTTGTTGTCTCCTATATCGGAGCATTGGGTGTGGCAAATGGTCTTGATTACCTGCTCGAATGTGCCAATGCTTCACGAAAGTCAGATATACCAGTTCATTTCATAGTATGCGGCGATGGTGCGATGCTTGATAGTTTAAAAGTGAATGCAAAAAGATTAGGACTTCAAAACATATCTTTCATAGACTTTGTCAACCGTGATGAGGTAAGAGATATCATGAATATTTCTGATGCGATCTTTGTTTGTTATAAAAATGTACCTGTTCTTGAAACAGGCTCGCCCAACAAATTCTTTGACGGGTTGGCGGCTGGCAAATTGATTGTGATAAATTTCCAGGGATGGATAAAGAAGGAAATAGAAGAGAGTCGTTGCGGAGTTTTTGTTGATCCCAAGCATCCGACAGATTTTGTGAAGAAGATTTCTCCCTTCTTAAATGATAAGAAACTGTTGCGGCAATATCAGCAAGCCGCACGTGAGTTGGGGGAGAGAAAGTATTCCAGGAAAAAATTAAGTCAGGTATTCACCGATTTATTTTCATAACCGGTTGTGATTCTTTGTTCACACTGCAAAAGATTTCTTTCATCCCATATCCAAGCGGATCAAAGTCCTGTCGGATCAACGCAAAATTTTTATCAAGTACCTGGAGATCAGAAATATTTTTGAGAACATATGTCCTCCAGTTTTCTTTTTGCCCAACCATCGCTTGTTCGGCGGTAGGAATAAACCAAGCCGAAAGTTGAATGTATTTTCTTGGGATGGATCCGATGATATACGGCTCTACGGTTCTCCAATCGCGGATTCCATTGGTCATGTTCAGATACCAAAACCGTATAAGTTGTTTGGATTGAATCGCTGGACAGATTGTGTTGATGAGCTGTTGTTCGTGCGGCGTCATTGTGCAAATGTAAACAAGCATGAAAAAGGCATAAAAATTTCCCAGAGATTTTCGGCGGAGTTTTTCGAATGTCTAAGAATTCCGTGAAAATCTGCGCCTTTCCATCAGCGAAAATCTGCAGGCATTCACTACACTTCCGTTCTCTCAATAATCTTCCCCGTCTTCCGATGTTTTAATATAATTTTCTTCGCGCCAAAATGCGTTACCTCTTCTTTAATCAGATAATGATCGGCATCGTATTCGACTAAATGACTGTCTTTTGATACTCCCACTTTGCCTCGCCAGATGTCAAGTTTCACAGGCTCCCAAAGTTTGGTCTTCGCAGATTTGTAAGCTGCATCCAGAATTGAATTCACAATATAGCCATCATAGAATGTTTCCCGTGGTTCGCTTTTTTGCTCAAGCGTATTGAACATGTCCATGAACATGTGATTATATCCTAGCTCGTTCAGTTCATCGCCAACGGGAAATAGCCAACCTGTATTGCTCTCGGATTTTTCTGAAACATAATCTGCACCTTTTCCTGATGTAAACATTTCAAAACCTGTCCGTAAGAAATTATTGATCCAGATTGTTCCTTCTGTACCCACCACTTCATCTCTCAAATCTAAACCACCACGGAATGTCCAGCTGACTTCAAACTGACCAATTGCACCATTCTCATATTTTACCAGGCCAATAGCATGATCTTCGGCATCGATCGGCTTCACTTGTGTGTCGGCCCAGCACATCGCTTCAACTGGTTTGATGTCTTTACCAATATAGGAGCGCGCTATTTCAACACAATGACATCCAAGATCCAGGATCGCCCCGCCTCCCGCCTGTTCAATATCCCAGAACCAATCACTGTGCGGACCGGGATGAGTCTCGCGTGACTTTGCCCAAAGAATTCTTCCAACGGCGCCGTTTTTTACGCTTTCATGGGCTTTGATAAACTTGGGAGTATAGACCAGGTCTTCCAGATAGCCATTGAATATTCCTGCTTTCTCTACTGCCTCGAGCATTCGTTTTGCTTCTTCAGCATTTCGTCCCAGGGGCTTTGTGCACATCACAGCTTTCTTGTGTTTACAACAAAGCATCACAGCCTCTTCATGAAGATTGTTTGGCAATGAAATACAAACCACCTCAACTTCAGGACGATTGATCGCTTCTTCCAGATTTGTTGTATAGTGTGGAACCTTATAGTCAACAGAGAATTTTTTCGCACTTTCTTCGCGTCGGGAATAAATGCTTACAATTTTGTCTTTGCTTCGATAGCCTTGAAGTGAGTCTGCATAAAAGCGGCCGATGAAGCCGGAGCCAAGCATGGAAATGTTCATTTTTTTAGTTAATCGTTAATGGTTGTCCCTTAATCGGTCTTTCGAATTTAAGAATGATCAAGGTAATAAATCTGTTATTTTGAATTAAGTATGCTTTTTATTGAGTTTAGATTTGACCCTTGCCGAGGTAGTCTCAGCGTTCTTATGACTAGCGAAAGCTCGGCGTCTTTTGCGAGTTCACTCTGCGGATCTCTGCGGTTAATAGATTGGGTAGAGCTAAAGTATCTCGCTTTGGGACGGGGTGTGATGGCCTCTTGGGTAATCAAGTACCTACGCCACCCTTTTCTCCTTAAAAAACAAAACAAAATAGATCAGCACCGCTACCGCTATATACGCCGGCACTGACCAGATTTGTTGCCACTGATGCCCACCGCCTGTTGAATAATAATCGGCCGTAAACCCTGAGAACCATGTACCAATAAACATACCTACTCCATAAGTAGCAAATGTGAACAATCCTTGCGCTGCGTTCTTGATCTTATTGCCGGCTTTCTTTTCAGTGTACATATATCCTGTCACAAAAAAGAAATCATAGCAAATTCCGTGAAGGAGGATTCCGGCATAAAGCATCCAGGAATTTGCCCCCAGGTTTCCAAAAGCAAAGAAAACATAACGAAGGATCCATGCGACCATACCCAGCATCAGCATTTTCTTTACACCAATGCTGTTGAATAAAAATGGGATCGCCAGGATGAATACCGCTTCCGACACTTGCCCTAAAATCATTTTGCTGGCAGCGCTTTCCATCCCCAATTCATTAAGGAACACATTGGCGAATCCGTAATAAAATGAAAGTGGTATGCACACCAGAATTGCGGCAATAAAGAAAATCAGGTAAGAACCATTTTTGAAAAGGAAGAATGCCTCAGTACCTAGGGCCGAAGATGCAGATGCGCTTGACCCTTTTCCTTTCGGCGGTGAATTTGGTAAAATAAAACTTATCAAGCCAAGTCCCACGGAGGCGGCAGCAGCCATATAAAATGTTGATGATGTTTTTTCAATAGAAAGAAATCCGATCATTAAACCTGCGATGATCCAGCCTACTGTTCCAAATACTCTTATCCATGGAAATTGTTTTCCGGGATCCGTCATTTGTTGAAAGGCTATACTATTGCTTAGCGCGATCGTGGGCATGTACAGCAAAGAATAAATAAGTATAATCCAGTAAAAGGCGGTGTTATCAGAAACAGTTGTAGCAAGATATAATAGTACACCACCCGCTAAATGAAAAACTCCCATGATTTGTTGTGCCGCAAAAAACCTATCAGCTACCAGGCCTATAAAAAAGGGAGAGATCATCGTCGCAATTGCCAATGCACTATACGCCGCCCCGATCTGTACGCCACTCACATGGAG
>JANYDR010000581.1 GCA_025363495.1 Cyclobacteriaceae bacterium
TCATCCTCTTTCAAAAGCTTCACAATCAGGAGGACAGTTATGAAGGAAAAGGACTTGGGCTTTCGCTATGCCAGAGAATTATGGCCAATCACGAAGGCTTTATTACCGCTTCTGGAGAACCAGGCTTGGGGGCAACGTTTAACTTGTATTTTCCCGTTTGAGTCTGTTATTCGTATATAAAATGAGGGTATGCTCTGTATATAGGGCATATAGCTAAAAATGGGAGTATCTTTAGAAAATTGGAATAAAATCAAAAAATTGACTGAGCAGCATGCAGGATAACTGGAGTATAATAATTGCGGAGGATGATAGTGATGACAGGTTATTGCTGGAAACTGCTTTCAAAGAAACAGGATTGGAAATACAACTTGTGTTTGCTAACAATGGTGTTGAGTTATTAAAGCTTCTCACCGGGCAGGAACAAAGTTTATATCCACGGGTAATAATTCTTGACCTGAATATGCCGAAGAAAGACGGAAGAGAGGCACTGAAAGAGTTGAAGCAAAATCCTCTTTTAAAAAAGATACCGGTAATAATTTTTACAACTACAAAGAACGAGGCAGAAATAGCGCGTTGCTATGAGCTGGGCGCTAATACATATGTTGTAAAACCAGACAGCTACTCCGATCTCTTAAAGGTTGTTAATCGTCTGAAAAGTTATTGGTTTGAGACAGCGTCAGTGGCCGCCAGGTAGGGCGCATTAAGCAGAAAATTTCTGCGCGATTTTTTGGATGAGACCATTGCCTTTCTTCCCAAGAAAATTAGTCGAATAATTTTTTATAAAAAAAGGCAAGACCATTCGGGTAATCCATCCTGTCTTTGCCAACAGGAAATTTTTTATAAGTACATCCCCTATTACATCCACACCAAGTGTTACCAGAGAATTACTCCTGTCTTTAGTTGTAATCTTTCCCAGAAAGCCAAGAACCTGTGTAACAGGACCAAGTTCTTTTTTTAATTCAATAATATCCCGATGGATAATACCCTTCTGAATCATTAGAATCCTTTCCAGCTCCTCCTTTTCAGAGATCAGGTCATCGTATGTTTGAATCCTATTCATATACCTTCTTGATTATTTGATTCCTGACAAAAGGGAACACGAGCTTCTTTCTTACAAGTACCAGTACTATTCCACACAGAAGGTAAAAACCACCGACTATAAAATAGCCAGCTTTCATATTTTCCAGGGATTCTCCCAACCACATGCTTATTCCAACCCCTGCAAACATCAACACAAACATGAAAAAGAACGCGATAAGTACAGCCATGAGGCTCACCGACGCAACGCTTGTCGCCTTCTGAGTCGCATTCACCACTGTAAGCTTAACGAATGTTTCGATGTAGTCTGAAACGTGATCTGTTAATAATTCAGCTTTGGTTTTTAGATCCTCCATATATTATTTTTAAAAAAGAAGCGAGGCAGAAAAAATGTCTGCCTCGCTCTTACTGTCTAGATAGAGGCCTTTGTTTTTTTATAAACATTGTTGGCTTCATTTCTGAATTCATTTGCCTCATCGATTGCTGTTGACTTTACTTCATCATAATGATCCTTGCCGGAAGCAATAAGATCAGTAATTCTTTTCGCAAGATCTGATGCAGAACCCTTTATATTATTGCGAAGGGTTTCACCCTTCTCAGGAGCAATCAACATACCAATGATTACACCTGCAGTAGCTGCTCCCAGTATACCAAGGAAAATATTAGTGGAATTTTTCATATACATAATTGTTTAAATTTTTAATTCACTAATGGGTTATAAATACTATGCCACCTTAGGGGGGGTCTGATCGGCAGCATCCAAAAATTCCCTAATGCCAAATGGGGTTAATTGACGTCAAATCGAGGAATATTTTACCCAACTCGCACAAATTGAGAAATAGTTTTACTTCCAAAAAGGCCTTGTTTGGCAGTTTTCGGATGGGAAATTCATTGCTTTATTCTAAGAAGAATGAGTTGAAAAGAATAAAAAACTTAACCCAGCTTTTTTGAACCAGATTATTTCTGTGTGTCAAGACCGACCCACTCTACCTCCACGGTTTCAGGCATCGTTTTATTCAACTTGATTATTTTAATCTTGTAATTGAAGAGCGTCTTCTCATCGCCCTCTTTCATGGACGGCCAGTAGTAGGTGAGCAATCCTGCCAGCGTTTCATAGTCATCAGATTCCGGAAAGGAATTTTTCAAAAACTTATTAATATCATGAAGTGATGAAAGTGCCAATATCTGATAGCCCTTCTGATCGAGGGGTTGCACAATCAATTGTTCATGATCATGCTCATCCTGAATTTCACCAACAAGTTCTTCCAGAATATCTTCCAGTGTCACAAGTCCAATGGTTCCTCCAAATTCACTGACTACTACCGCCATCTGTGTCTTTCGTTTTTGAAACTCACGCAGCAAGGAATCAATCGGTTTTGTTTCAGGAACGAAATGAACAGGCCGCATAATATCTTTCAACCCCTTATCCGTGTTTTGAACAAACAAGCTGATAATGTCCTTTGCATGAACGATCCCAACAATTTCTTCCAATGAATTTTCGTAAACAGGGTAGCGTGAATACGCTTCTTTGAGAACAAGGTCCATAACCTCCGGAATAGGAGAACTTAATCGCAACGCTGAAATTTTTATTCGCGGTACCATTACCTGGCGTACAACACGATCATCAAAATCAAAGACATTCTGGATAAGCTCACGCTCACTTTGCTCGATCGCTCCTCCCTCTTCACTTTCTGCAATGATAAGCTTCAGTTCTTCCTCAGAATGTATATCTGTTTCACCCATCGGTTTGATGCCAAATAATTTCAGCATGATGTTGGCAAACCCATTGAGGAACCAGATGAACGGCCTGAAAACAAAATGAAAAATGCGCAACGCCAATGAAAGCCTGAGTGTTGTAATGGTTGGATAGCGAATAGCAATGGTTTTGGGAGCCAGCTCACCAAAAACTATGTGAAGGACTGTCAACGTAAGAAAAGCTACTGGAATAGAGATTGAATGAGCTGTCTCTTCTGTCATTTGAAATCCCGTAGAATGAATCACATTCAGGATTATCGTTGATACGACTTCCTCACCCACCCATCCCAGGCCAAGGCTCGCGAGTGTGATTCCTAACTGGGTTGCAGCAAGGTATCCATCAAGGTTAGCAATGATATTGGTGGCCGCGTCGCGGGAAAGGCTGCTCTTTTCCACTCCAATCTGGGATGACCTGACTTTTACGATGGCAAACTCTGCCGCCACGAAAAAACCGTTCAGTAGAACAAGGGCAATGGTAAGAATTACGTCAAATGTCATAGGTGGAAGCAGCAAAGATAACTTTTCCGGGATGAGCCGCGAAAATTAAAAATCCGGAATTGGTACACAGGTGCAATTTTCGCTGGTACTTATAGAAAGGGATCGATTGCAATTTAGCTTCCTTTTGAAGAAACAAAGGCAACTTTTTAAGAAATTGCCTCCAATAAGCAGACCCTGCAGCCCATCAATTACGTGCAACATTTAATGCATAAAAAGTGTCTCAAAGTCTAAAATGTACCCATGAAATACCTGATGCAATTCATGCTTCTGATTTTAGTCCCCTTGGGGTGCGGAGATCATACTGCCGGGTCCCTTTCGGAAGGAACTATTGCCTACGCAAATGTCGACGGAAGCATAAACCATATCTACTTAATGGATTTGGATAAGGATCGCCATGGAATCAACACTCGGCGCCTGACAAGTAATGTTGAAAATGAGGACTACCCTAGTTGGTCTCCAGATGGTACAATGATCGCCTTTACGCTTAGCAGAGACGGATCCGGAATTTATGTTATCAAACAGGATGGCACCGGTTTACGAAGGTTGTCGCCAACTCCAGGATATGACGCTACACCAAGCTGGTCTCCGGATGGAACAAAGATTATCTATGTCAGGTTACTTGACCCAATTACTCCAAACGTAATGCCCAAAACCGAAATACATGTCATGAATACGGATGGTAGTAATGATCATGTTCTGCTTGCCGGTAGCAACTTCAGTGTTGAGCCACGGTGGTCAGTGAAAAACCAAATTGTGTTCATGGGTTTCAGAAACGGAAGCATGAATATAGTAACGATGAATTCAGATGGATCAAATCTTCAACAGTTGACGACGACAGGAAACAACGGTGATCCGGCCTGGTCTCCAGATGGAACAAAAATCTCATTCGGATCAGATCGTGAAGGCAATAACAAACTAAACATTTACACGATGAATGCTGGTGGAAGTAATGTTTTCCAAATTACTCACTTAAATGTACCGTACGAATCAGGTGACACCAGTTGGTCATCTGATGGAACGAAGATTGCTTTTGAATGGGACATCAGTGGGAATAAGCAATCTGATCCCAATGCGTATGCTGAAGTTTGGACTGTTGGTGCGGATGGATCAAACGCGTCAAGCACATCGCAGCGCTGTAGTGGTGTTGGGTGTGCTCCGCGGTGGAAGCCGGTTAAATAGTTATGGATTGACAAGCTGCGTTCAAATATAAAATCAGTCTTTTCAATTGTCACGATTGGATCATGGACAACTTCTTTGGGAATTCTTCGGATTTTCTCCTGAAATACTCAATCGGCTGGTCAGGAGTCATATCCTTTATTTCCTGGTAAATCCGAACCCGTTGCTGCTGTACATATTTCACAGCATCCAAATTCTTCCCGGTTTTCAAGTCAGTTTTCATACTCCATCAACTCCTTTGGTGATACAAATCTTAAGTCTAATTAGTCTTTAATCTTAGATCGTATGCATAATCCTTAACATCGACGATTTTTATCTTGTTTGAATCGGAATGGTTCGGATTGATAATGAAGTTCATCTCCTCTTCTATTACAACCGATGGGATACAATAGAGCAGGAACTCAGCCTCACTAAGGAATTTGGATCCAAAATCGCGAGGTTCTTTCGCGTGGGGTTGATTTTTCCAGTTACCAGGCAGTTGGCCAATCGTGTACTGTTTAATAGAATGATCCGGCACTTCCAAAGTAACAAACGAGAGGTCACGAGGTATCAAATGTTTTTTAACATGGCAAGTGTATTCCAACAGACTCAAGGCCCTGGTAACTGAACTATAAATACAAGGAATCCCTGGATGATTCCATCGCCCACCGTTCAGCCTGGCACCGTCACCAGTTAAATCATTGGCAAACATCGTGTGCCCGATTCTGAAGAGTAACATACCACCGTTAATAAACACCGTATGCAACCCGACCTATTTCCTTCTTCACCTCATCCAATCCATAATAAGTGTCCATCAATGAGAGTGGAGTAACGTTTCCCAATGCTTCAGAAGGATTCCTCAGCCACTCATTAAAAACATCCTTATCGCCAAAAGTCTCGTATCCGTAGGATATTATATCGTTAAGAAGTAGAATCCGTTCACTGATCTCCTGGTTAAATTTCTGTGTTCCCTTTTTAGCGATAAGAGTGGCCCTGGAAATTGTAAGAATTGTAGCCAACTGATCATAGTCAAGTTCAACTTCATCCTTTATAACAATCAATTCCTTTTTGGAAATTCCTTTTCGGGCAATCGTTATTTTTTCGAGAGATGAAAGAGCAAAGAAGTACGAGTTTTTAACACCTCCCGGCCCTCCCTTGCGTGCCCAAGCCAATTTCGTCGCCTTTACGTTTGCTTCCATAGAATAATTTTATACCTAATATAGTATAATTTTGTCCTAACAAAATAAAGTAAGTGAAGCTTATTTTATTATATCCAAAAAGTTGTTAATTCATCTCATGGACCATCTTATCCTCACCAAATCACAAGCCCGAAAAATTATCCTCCACGCGGCGGGACTATCAAAGCGCACGCAGTTTGGCAAAGGCAAGGAAGCGGTCTACAAACTTATCGATCATCTCGGTTTTGTTCAGATCGATACAAATTACGTTATCGAGCGCGCGCATCACCACGCAATTGCATCACGTGTTCCTGACTATAAACCGGAATGGCTTGACCAGCTTCAGAATGATGGAAGGATTTTCGAATTCTGGACTTATGCCACCGGGTACATTCCAATGCACAACTTCCGCTTTTCACTTCCAGTGAAAGAAAGTTTTTTATCTGGAAGGAAACCCCTGACGCAGACAGAAATCAATCTTATGAAGAAAGTGCTCGACAGGATTTCACGGGAAGGACCACTCATGGCGAGCGATTTTGAAAACGATCGTGTAACAAAAAGTTCGGGATGGTGGGATTGGCGTCCTTCTAAGCTTGCACTTGAAAGGTTACACCTCGAAGGACGGCTGGTGACGAGCAGAAAAGGAAATTTTCAGAAAGTATATGATCTGCCGGAGAATATAATCCCGGGTGACATTGATATGACTATGCCTACAGGGGAAGAATTTGCAAGGCATGTCATACGACGCGTATTGAAAGCCTTGGGTATAGCAAACGCAAAAGAAATAACATTCAGCAGCCGATATGTAAGAAATTCAATGTCAATAAAGACTGAATTGGAAAAGCTTGTCGGTGCCGGTGAGGTTTGCAGGGTAGAGGTTACAGGTTTGAAAGGCTCACCACTCTATATGCTTTCCGAATATAAAGGCAGAAAGATTAGTTTGTCAGGTGAAACATTTATTCTTTCACCATTCGACGTGTTGAATTTCTACCGGCATCGTCTGAGAGATTTCTTCGACTTTGACTATCAGGTAGAGTGTTTTGTACCTTATGCAAAACGGAAATATGGATATTTTTCGTTGCCTGTGCTGATAGGCGACACATTTGTTGCCAGAATGGACTCAAAGGCTGATCGGAAACAACGTACGCTGATCATTCATAATCTTCACTTCGAGCAAGTAAAACTCACGAAGTCAATGGTTGTAAAGGTTTGTGATGCTATAAAAGCCTTTGCAAAATTCAATCGATGTGACGAAGCGGTCATTACAAAATCAAATGATAAGGCGCTGTTGAAAACTATTCAGAAAGCCTTATCCGAATATTGATTTTTGTTTTTGTTCCCGTATTATTTTTAGGTGGTGAGAAATCTCATAGCGGAATATCGTTTTATCATGGATCGTTATCCAATAATCCGCTTATCCCTGGCAACAAATTTGGCGAACCCAAGCAAAGCACCCGTTACCATGAGATTTCGAAAAAAGTTCACCATTTCCAATTCCATTTCTCTGGCAAGATCTGGCGTCATAGTTTCCGTTCCCAACTCATGACCCATTGCCCGTGGCAGATGAACGAGCAGGGCCATCAACACAACATATGATGCCATCAGTGAATAGGCGAGCTTATCGTATTTACCAATTACCGCGCTAATGATAAACAACAGAATACATACCATAGTGAAATAATTCCAGAACAGTGGAAACGGAATGTAATCCGGGACAAAGGCTGCGCCAACCTCAGGTTTACCAAGATGCAGGCCAACATACATCAGGAATGACAGTGGGAAAAGATATCTCCCGATACTTAAAATCTTATTCATAGCACTTACATTTCAAATGGTGAAACTTCTCTGACTTCCGTAAACCCGGCAGGACTTTG
>JANYDR010000602.1 GCA_025363495.1 Cyclobacteriaceae bacterium
GTTGGATCTTGCCCTGGGGTATCAGCCTTAGCCTGATTCTCAACAGTGAAGTAAATTGGGAGCGCTTGTGTTCCCAATGACAGCAATGATCCGTGAACAATCATGCTGATAGCATTTTTTCCGGCCGGCGTGGCAGCGAAATACAATTTAACACCGGGCTGGATCACAAGCGTGTCATTTGGATTAACAATGATATCGCGTTTTATCCTGTATATCTTTCCCGATAACATGGTTCCTTTCAATGTACCACCCGTTGTAGTGTCGCTGATGGCCAAGCCCGTCTTAAAATACGCGGCTGTAACTTGAGCTTCGTCGCTCTTACTGCAGCGGAAAAAAAACACGCTTGCCGAAAGTACGAACACTCCTGCGGTAAGTTGTTTATACAAATAGCTTTTTGTTTTCATTATGTAGATGTTTATTGGTTTGTTTTATGCTTAATTATATTTATTGAAGCTTATAGCGTAAGCCTATTAAAAATGTCTGATGGAAGACGTCCTTTTGTACTACAATTCTATCGGAGCGGTCCTGACCGGGAGCATCCGCGTTTAAATAATTAGGACTCAACACTTCTGTAATGAGCGCTGCATCCAAAAGGTTAGTGACCTTTGTAAAAACCCGAAAATTCTTAATGATCCTTTTCTCTGCCGAGAAGTCTAATTGAGAAAATCCCCGCTGCCAGTAGTCGAGATCCTTATAGGGAGAAACGATATTAATTCTCCGGCCTGTGTAAACCCAGGATAACTGTGCATCGAACCCAATTTTGGGGTTCTTATACAAGAAAGAAAAATTAGCAATATGATTCGACTGACCCTGTAATGGACGGGTTTGGTCAACCAATGAGTTTACAATCATCGTACTTCCATCGGGAAGAGTGACCGTCTCTTTATATTTTTTTGCCTGTACAATTGAAGAACTCGTATATGTATAATTGGCGCTGACACCCCAATGACGAATATATTTGGTCATCACGAATTCAAAGCCATAATTGGTTGCCGTACCATAATTCTGAGGAGTGACGTTAGATGTGCTGACCGTCACAGGCACGAAACCATATTCAATTGGATTATAAATGCGTTTATAAAAGACTCCTGCCAGGATCTGATCGCTTCCGCCACCAAAAAATTCATAACGCGCATCGTAATTATCGGAGGTGGTATGTTTGATCTTGTAATTACCCTGCTCAGTAAATAAGTCTCCTGAGATCTCGGTGGGAACAAACTCAAAATAATTAGGTCGGGAGATCGCTGAATAATATGATAACCTGAGGTTTTGTTTTGGCGATAAAGCATACTTAAAATGCAAGCTGGGAAGAAGATCAGAATACGTGATAATTCCATCTCTCCCCTCTTTATATATAGACAATTGCGAATGATACTCCTGATGGGTGTCCTCGTTTCGCACACCACCAAGTATTTGCAGCTTGTCTGTAGCATTGAATTTTCCCTGGATATAATATGCCGTAATATTTTCTTTTGCTGTATAATTATTCGGATCATTAGGATTGGCGTAGGCATTCGTAGCAGGAAGGAAACTGAAAATAGCTTTATCAATGGAAGTATATGCCTGATAATTACCGCTTCCATCATTGAGAAGTGTATTTAACTCGTATTCAGTATACACATTGTCTCTTGTCTTGAATCTTGCCAACCCACCTGCTGACAATTCCAGGTTCTCAATAGGGGAATGTGTAAGATTTACATAAGCCGTTTTATCCTGGTCATTATTGTTAGTCCACCGCTGAGTGACGGGCAACAATTCCTGACTTTGTAACTCCATATTATTATACCGGTATCGGACATCCATGTCAGACCATGCCGGCGTTGAACTGGTAGCATTCGAATAAGCTAGGGTCCAGTCCAACTTCCAACGATCATCGAAAAACAGATGATCTCCCCGCAATGTTGAATTATAAATAGTTTGAGTAGTGAAGCGTGATCGATCATGTATGTCATTGGTGGCAAGACCAGCGCCAGTACCAAGCGGATTATAATAATTACGATGCTGTGATTCATTTAACTGCATGAACAGATTCGTAAGTGAAATTTTGTGTCTCTTGTTAAAGGAATAATCCAGTTTGGCGAGGGCCCCTAATCGGTTTTGTTGATTGGAAAATTGCCTTAATTGAACCTCCTGTAGTTGATACGTGTTGGGAACTGGCAACGCAGCTGGTTCTCCTGGCACATAGAAAATGCTATTGGTGCCTCTATAGATATTCTGATATGATCCAGCGACAATAATTCCTAGTTTATCATTAAGAGTGCGACCACCAATTGATAAACTCATTAATGAGTTCAATGGCATATTCTGATTGGTGTACTTTAATTGCTTCACTCCGAAATCTGAAGGCTGGGCCTGATAATCCTGGCCATGAAGGGCTGCCGGTGATTTGTCCGGAACTCCATTCACACTATATCCAGCGTACGGGCGCTCTGAATTGAAAATGTTACTGTACCCACTCGCGGCTGTAGCCGAAATAGTAAGATCGTGAGGAGCGGATTTCATGACCATATTCATAGCTCCCCCTATCGCATCGCCCTCCATACTGGGAGTCAACGCCTTTACAACTTCTAAGCGCTCCAATAAATCAGAAGGAAAAATGTCAAGCGGTACATATCGGTTCTTGTTATCAGGGCTAGGAATCTTTACACCATTGACAAGTGTATAATTATAACGTTTATCCATACCGCGGATGATGGCGTATTGTCCGTCCCCGCTACTGTTTCGAACAATCGAAACACCGGATACCCTCTGAAGTATATTTCCTACCGTAATATCTGGGAGAAGTTCAATCGACTTGGCCCCCATGACATTAACAACATTATCCGCTGCCTGTTCTGACTTTCGTACGCTTATATCGGATTCTTTGTCAATACTACCAGTAATGACTACTTCGGAAAGTTGAGTTTGATTCTCCTCCAGCGAAATGTTTACGGAGAAAGGAAGATTGTCTCCGAGGTTTACTATTTTTTCATAAGGTACATACCCCACAAACTGGCTTACCAGTTGATAACTGCCACTGGGAACGTCCTTGATCCAGTAACTACCGTCCAAACCTGCAACCGAATTATATTTTGTGTCTTTGAGATATACTACTGCCCCAACAAGTGGTTCGCCGGTCTTTATGTCAAGCACCTTTCCTTTAAGCTGGGCTCCATCAGCGGTAATTGAAATCAAAAAACAAAAGCATAGTGTACTTATTATCCTCTTAATAAAGGTTTTATCTCTGAATGAAAATACGTGCATCAACATTTGCGCAGTAAAAATTTCTATAAATAGGATATAAGAAGATTTCGCAACTCTCCAACTCAGGAATGAAGAACTTATGATAGTCTTAATTATGCCGCAAGATTACGAGTGAGCCGTTACGAAGTCATTAGTCGACTATTACAGAATGATTATAACAAACTAAATTTCTCTTCAGAATCTTCGTGATTTATTGACGCAAAAATAATTTAAGAAGACAAGCGCAGTCGATTCTTTACATTGGCATTAGATGAAGATAATAATAAGGTAACACTGACTAGCCTGGTATTGGTGCGCTATGGAAAAATTGAGCCAGCAAAGAAAAATGCGCTGTAGTTTTTATTGGCTTACCAGGTGAGGTGAATGGTTTTATTCGCTCAATTGAGTAACAATAGTTTCCCAAAAACTTAACCGTCAGGATATTCCCGGATTAGCAAGTTCCCTTACATTTAGTCTCCTATTGGGTTTAATTGGGTGACTTGCCAAGGGGTGTTTTTGAGAATTGCAACTAATAAGAGCGCCAGCCGGGCGCTCTTATTTTTTTAAAAGGCTTTACCAGGCCTCATTGGTCATTCCGATCAATACCATGGAATTGGCCAAAGCATATGGTACTAGAAACGATAATCAACGTTATATTTGAAGAATTTTTTCGGCATCAATCCAAGTAAAGGCACTATCGTTTCGTCAAGCTTTTACCGACTTCGTGTATATTGCTTGTCACTCTTTGCCAGTGTCTCATAATTTATGAAATGGCTTTCCGCTCAACGCCTGCGCCAACGTATAGCATGCAAGCAAGCCATATAGAGCACTGGCAATAAGAATAGCTTTAGTATTTTTTAGGAAGTAAAAAGCAAGGAAAGGAAGTACCTGCAGCGCGTGCATGCCTATGAAATGGGCTATCCTTAAATCACCAAATTTTTTGCTCCATTTCAATAAAGGTATGCCAATGCTCCCATCTTCTGCACCAACGGTATGCGCCATTCGTCCACCCATTAAAGCACCTTCAAAAGAGAAAATAACGAAAATGACAATACCCAAACGAATTCCCCAGATATAAGATAACGGAAGGTCAGGAAAGTCATTACTAAAAAACAACAAACCAACATAAGCTGTGTAAACCGTAACCAATACTGCCGCCAATCCCATCAACTGGAAAAGGAATGCATATAGTGGAGTGCTCATGTTATAGTGAGACGGCTGGCCCCTCCCCGCTTGAATAGCGATGTAAATAACTTCAAAGCCCAACAAGACAATAATCGCCCAATTGAAAAGATCGATATTGAAAGAAGGTAAGTAATAGCAGTACCACGCCATTGACCAGGAGTACAACATGGTAGCGGCGGCAAATTTGAAAGGCTTATTCCAGGCATTTGCGCGGGCCACCTCTACACTAGATATTTTGGTAAGGAGCAAGAAAATAATTGCTGACGCAAAACAAATCAGGCCAAAGTAGAACATTGCCTCGTTTCTGGATTTTAATGTTTCGATAAAGTTCATTGGTAGTGTAGTGTCCGAATTGTATTTATTTCTTTTAAATCGCTGTTTTATCAGATGCTATAATGTCGTGCCTAACATTTGCTAGTGGCCCTGTCGGGGAGACCATACCGTAAATAGTCTCTCTGACTCGGTGATAACAATCATGTCTTTCCTTTGTTATCCAATCTTAACTTCCATTAATTCCAAAATAGATTTTTAAGGATTGCTTTATTGATCTTAAATTAAATAATCAGTTATCAACTATGCAGCAGATCAGGCAGGTAATAAGGCAAATGATAGACATTTCAGAGCTCGAGATGGACTCCCTACTGAATCAAACCATAACAAAAACCTTCAAACGTCAAACAACTGTGAGCCAGCCGGATGTAATCCCGAATGAAATTTATTTCATCAACACGGGCATCATCAGGGTCATGGTCACGGACACTCATGGAACTGAGCACACCATTCATTTCGCATTGGAAAATCAATTTATAGCTGACTACTCTTGTTTCATACTAAAGCAGCCTGCTTTATATACACTGCAGGCACTGGAAGAAACAAATGTGGTTGTCATGCCTCGTTCAGCGATTGAGTGGGGGTATAGGAATTTAAAGGAAGGCCAGAAACTGGGAAGATTAATTGCAGAATTTTACTTCATCTATCAGGATAATCGCATCAATAATCTTTACGCCCGCACACCCAAGCAGCGTTACGACACCATCACCGAAGTTTTCCCGAACATACACAACAGGGTCCCGCAACATATGATTGCCTCCTATTTAGGGATTACTTCTGTTCATCTCAGCCGCTTGAAGAAAGTATAAACATTTGTTAACGATTTAAGGCACGAGGTCATGCTAACATTGCTGTACAATAAACTCAGATTGTATGGCAAAACTCATTTTTATTTTATCATTACTTTGGGTATCAGTTTTCGGCTTCTCGCAGACAGGAACGGTGATCCTGAATATTCAAAATATCGAAGCATCAAAAGGCGGTGAGATTTCAGCCGGCATTTTCAAAAGGGAAAACTTCCCCAGAGTCGGCAAGCAATTTATCGGTATCGAAAAAGAGGTAATAGCTTCCGAGACGCAGGTTGTATTCACCAATGTTCCCGTAGGCCTTTACGCGATTGTTGTTTTTCAGGATACAGACATGAACAAAGACCTTAAAACAAATTTTGTTGGCTACCCTAAAGAGCCGATCGGTTTTTCTAATGACGCAAAGATAAAATTTGGCCCTCCTTCATTTGACGATGCAAAAGTTTCTGTCGAAGCGGATAAAAAATTAATACTTGTTATTAAACTACAATAAGCCTTTACTGAAAATCCAAAAATGATAAAAATGTAAAATAACACCGATATGAAATTCTCAGATTCAGAAAAGAAAAGACTAAAAACAAAGTACGGCACCTGGGCAATTGTTACAGGCGCTTCATCCGGGATTGGCCTGGAACTGGCTGAACTGCTGGCTGAGGCAGGACTGAACCTTGTGATCAATTCAAGGCACGTGGACCGATTACGGGAAGTAGAAAAGAAATTAAAGGCGCACTACCCAATTAAAGTTATCGTGGTAGATGCCGATGTTTCAGAGTCAGGCGGGATAGACAAAATAATTCAATCAGCGAAAGAATTGAACGTTGGTCTTTTGGTAGCATCCGCAGGCTACGGTACTTCCGGGTTGTTCATCAATACATCCATTCACGCTGAAATAAATATGCTGCGGGTAAATTGTGAAGCCTTGCTTTATTTAACACATCATTACGCTCAGCTATTTGCTAATCAAAAAAGGGGCGGCATTATTTTAATGAGTTCGATGGTTGCTTTTCAGGGAGTTCCCTATTCCGCCAATTATGCAGCGACAAAAGCGTATGTGCAAACATTGGCCGAAGCAATTTCAGAAGAGTTAAAGCCCTTTGGCGTGGACGTGCTGGCGGCTGCACCCGGGCCCGTCGAAAGCGGTTTTGCACAACGCTCTAATATGAAAATGAATATGTCACTGACTCCGGCTCAAGTGGGCGTACCCATTTTGAAAGCATTAGGCCGAAGAACAACTGTACTGCCTGGTCTTCTTACAAAGATTTTAGTTTATTCTCTCATGACAGCCCCGCGGTGGGGAAAGACAAAAATCATGGGCAAAGTAATGGGTGGATTTACTGAGCACCAGAGAAAATAATTACAAATCCACCTTAAAATCTGAATCGAAACGCCAGCCGTTCACCGCCGGCCAACGTAGCGAATGAGATATAGGCTCTCATTTAGATCATCTTTTTTGATTCAGACAATATTACCGCGACAAAGTCGGGGTCGCCAAGCCATGCTACCCAATCTACCAGCTCGATCAAGTCATTATAAAGACTCGGTCAACTGGATTTCTTTATAGATACTTAACCATTTGTTAAACTACGCTTTAGGGATTCAAAAACACAGATTTCTATCTTTGGAATATGTCTATCTGAGAAGCAAAGAAGTCAGTTTACGAAATATTCTCGTTGTATTAATTAAAAGGCTCCAAGCTATTGACGAACCTCTGACCTTCATAATCGGCTTCATGCGAAAAGGAACACCTGTCTTTATATTTTTATTTTGGAGTATTAATGCAATAGCTCAAACTACTAATCTCCCACCAGTTTATCCAAGAGTGGTGGGTTATTTCAGTGTGGTTCATCCATTGTTTACGGCAGATAAAAATGAAACGGTTTATAATTTTTCAGGCAGCTATACTATTGGATTCCCAATGGGAATAAATATACTGAAGAGCGATCGAATTGGTTTCAGTATGGAGATTGCCCCATTTATAAAATCAGCTGATGGAAGCAGTAAGACCAGCAATGTACTTTTCCATCCAGGTCTTATGTTCCGTAGAGCACATAATTTTACAATCATTACACGAGCCGCTTTTGAGACATCCGGCAGATACGGTGCAACGATAGTCTTTAATAAAGTATTTTTGAAAACTAAAATGAATAGCTATTGGATTTCCGTTCCGGTTCCTGCCAGATTTGGCAATGACAAACCTGCATCTATTGGCATGGGGTTACAATTCGGTATAACTTTTTAATGATTCGGATAAAAAGCATTTTCTTAATACCAAAAATCACGAACTGATTACAATCATATCTGGGGAAACTCACTTCCATTAGCTTGCACCGCCCCGGCGAGTTGGGGCCGCGCCATAGCCTATATGTTTTTTATCTATAACGGACAGGTTTACGCAATCAGGACAACTCTGTTTAATTTTCTTTTAATCTATTCCTGTAATTAGTGAAAATGCTCGATTTTGAAATAAAACCAAGGTATTTTCCATCTTTCACCACGGCAATATTCCATACACCACTTTTGTCAAACTTCTCCATTATGGATGCCATATCTTCAGCAATATCAGCTGTTACTATTGGCTGTTCCATAAGATTA